>JAHZKU010000134.1 GCA_022600255.1 Actinomycetes bacterium
CGCTGACCGCAAAGGGATCTCCGCGGACGGGGAGCTCTCCGGTTTTGCCGACATCGCCTACGCGGGCCACGACATCTCCCGGGTGGTCCCTGAGGCCGATCTGATCTTCGCGGTCGGCCCGGCCTACAGCACCGACCCCTTCGCCCAAGTTTGCCGACCCCATGTCAAGCCTGGGCAAACTTACGTGGTCTGCCCGAGTTCCTGCGCAGGAGCGATCGTCTTCAAACGGGCGTTGGGATTGGACCTAGCCGACGACTCTGTGGTGATCGCCGAAACCTCTACCCTCCCCTATGCCGTCCGAGTCACCGGTCCAGCGCACATCACTGTCTACAACCGGCTTAAGGGTGGCTACTATGTGGCAGCGATTCCGAGTCGACTGACAGATCAGGTGTACGACCTACTGCGTTCCGTGCACGGCGAGATCGGGAAGGCTGACTCGGTTCTGCAGACCACGTTGCAGAATGGCAACCCGATCATTCATCCTGCGGTTACCCTCGGCAACGCCGGACTGATTGAACGCACCGGCGGCGACTTCCTCTTCTACGAGGAGGGGGTCACTGTTGGCGTGGGGCGCATCATTGAGGCCCTGGACTCCGAGAGAGTGGCGATCGCGCAAGCCCTTGGCGTTGACATTCGTCGCGACCCGGACCTAGGGATTGAGCAGGGCTATCAACTGCACTCCAACTACGACACCAGCTACTCCACCGCACCAGGCTTCCTGGGCATCAAGGCCCAGCCCGAACTTGACCACCGCTATTTGAATGAAGATGCCGGCTACGGTTTGGTGTTTCTAACCGACTTGGCCCGCCAGATTGGGGTGCCGACCCCAAACATGTCTGCGGTGCTGCGCCTGGCCTCGATCGTGATGGCCCGCGACTACGAGAGCGAAGCCGCTCGCACCATGACAACCCTCGGGCTGGAAGACTTCTCCTTGCAGGAGTTGCGAGAGCAGTTGTAGGGGCCCGCCTGACTGGCATCGTAAAACCGGCCTGCTTCATGGCTCAGGACCAGCCCTGCCAATGCCGAAGACTCCGGTAGGTTTCCACCAGTGAAGATCCGATCGCCATGCGCGCGGACTTATGGAACACGTGGAATCAGTCAGTGTTAGACGGGCTCGTGCAGGATTGATTGTGGCGGGCCGCCACGGCTGTGATGCCCCTACCTGCCTGCGACCCCCAAACCTCTTTAGAACCGAGCAAGCCGCTAGTTGAGACGGCATCAAGTGGGCCACCTGAGTAGATTGCGAGCATGACGGAGCGCAAAATCTGGGAATCGGTCAACATCCGCGCTGAAGACTTAAGCGTTGGCGACGTAACGCTGGTTCGCAAGGGCACGGTGCAGACGTGGTGGATGATCATCGGCCTAGTTCAGGCTGACTCGGACTTGCAGGATCAGTTCCGACATGTTCCAGGGCTTGCCAACGCCTATGCCGACCTAGTTCCCGGGGAAATCCTGGTGCTGGTGGGCAACACCCGTAGCGAAACGATTTATCAACGCCACCAGTCCTACGATCTTCTTCCCATCCAAGCGCCAATAGTCCCGGATTCGGCAAACTAACCGCTCGCAGCCGGACTGCCTGCTGCGTCCGGGCGTAGAATGAGAGGGGTCAGGTGTTGCCGGAGGCCGCCCAGTAGGGCCGATGAGTCTTGACAACACAAGTCAATCTCGGAGGTGGGGCAGATGTCGAAAATGCTTGTAGTTGGTTATGACGGTTCTGAGGCTTCCGACCTCGCCGTGCGATGGGCCGCCGAGAGCGCCAGCGCCCGCGGTCTCACCCTCGAAGTCGTTGTGGCGTGGTCTGTCCCTCCGAGCGAAGTCGGTATCGGGGCGGGTGCCGCTTACGAAACACAGTTGCTCGATGCCCTTCGCGATGAAGCGACCCAAATCCTGGAGAAGGGCATGGGCGTCGCTGTCAAGGTCGCTCCAGGGGTCAAGGTCAGTGGTCATGTGGCCGCGGGCCCGCCGGCTGGTGTTCTTATCGATGCTGCCGAGGATGCCGAACTCCTTGTCGTCGGCTCCCACGGGCGCAGTGGGTTAACTGGGCTCATTCTTGGCAGCGTCTCGCGGCAAGTGTCTGGTCACGCCAAGTGCCCCACTGTCGTCGTGCGCCCACCCGAAGACCCAGATGCCCGCGAGGTGGTTGTGGGGGTAGATGGATCAGAGCCGTCGTTGCGGGCGCTGCGGTTCGCGTTCGAGGAGGCCAGCCGTCGCGCATGCAGCATCCGGGTGCTGCATACCTGGGAAGTTCCGCCAATCGGAGCCATCACCGGGGTGCCCACCTTCGCAACGCCAGACATCCTGGACAAGCTGGCGACTGCGGAGTTGCGCATGACCGCAGAAGTGATGGCGGGTTACACCCAAGACTTCCCCGAGGTGCCCGTGGAGCAGGAAGTGCTACAGGGCTCTCCGGTTCGCGCGCTACGCGATGCCACCAAACACGCTGCGATGGTGGTGGTTGGATCTCGCGGTCGTGGCGGGTTCACCGGCCTGCTGCTTGGATCAGTTAGTCATGCTGTGACGCAACAGGCCAAGTGCACCGTTGCGGTTGTGCGCTAGGTGGCATCACGCGTTCAGGGGTCGGCTAAGGGCCCCTGAGCCACGCCAGTCGGAGCCGGACCGTAGGGTTCGACTATGACCGAATCTCCTCAGGGCCCGCAGTCGAGCGCTTCGGGCGCCGCCGCAACACCCGAAGCGCCCTCGGCCCCCAAGACCGGTCAGCCGGGGAAAACCACGCGGATCGTGTGGATCGACTGTGAGATGACCGGGCTGGATTTCAAGCAAGACACCCTTGTCGAGATTGCCTGTGTTGTCACCGAGTCTGATCTGACACCGGTGGATGACGGAGTATCGGTTGTCATCAAACCCGCGGATGCCCCGTTCGAGGCAATGGATGAGTTTGTTGTCAATATGCACAAGAACTCCGGATTGCTCAACGAGATTCCACACGGCACTACGTTGGCCGCGGCGCAAAAGGAAATCCTGGACTACATCAAGGGTCATGTGCCCGAGTCAGGCAAAGCTCCGTTGGCCGGTTCGAGTGTCTATGTCGACCGGATCTTCTTGGCCCGCGAGATGCCCGAACTGGACGAATACCTGCACTACCGACTCATCGACGTCTCGAGCCTGAAAGAACTGGCCAAGCGCTGGTATCCCAAGGCCTACTACAGTGCCCCCGAGAAGACTGGCAACCATCGCGCCTTGGGCGACATCCTGGATTCCATCGCTGAACTGGACTACTACCGAAGCGCCATTCTGATTCCCCCACCCCAGTAGTTGTGTTTGGCGCAACAACCACCCGACCGATCAGCAAACGCGGGGGCGGCTGCGGCTACACTAGGCAAGTGCAACATTCGTGGCGCATGGTGGGTGTAGCTCAGCTGGTAGAGCACCTGGTTGTGATCCAGGTGGTCGCGGGTTCAAGTCCCGTCACTCACCCCATCTCCACTCCAGCGTGGTAGCGCGGGCATGACGACGGTAAACACCGCCCCGGGCTGGGAATTCTGGATCGACCGGGGCGGCACGTTCACCGATGTCGTTGGCCACGATCCCGCCGGTGAGCTGCACGTCCGCAAACTCCTGTCACACTCCCCTGCCCAGTACCGCGACGCGGCCATCGCGGGCATCCGTTCCATCCTCGAGATCCCCAACGGGCCGCTGACCAATGCCAACATCTCCTCGGTGAAGATGGGCACCACCGTGGCCACCAACGCTCTGCTGGAGCGTCAGGGCGACCGCACGCTGTTCGTCACGACCCGCGGCTTTGCTGACTCGCTCCGCATCGGGTATCAGAATCGACCCCGCCTCTTCGACTTACATATCCAGCGCCCCGAGCCACTCTACGAGCAAGTGCTTGAGGTGGACGAGCGAGTCACGGCCGACGGCATCGTCCTCTCCCAAGTGCAGCCTGATCTGCTGCGCGCACCGCTACTGACCATGTTGGATCAGGGAATCCGCAGCATCGCCGTTGCGTTTATGCATGCCTATCGGTTCCCAGCCCATGAGCAGGCCGTCGCCGCGCTGGCGCGCGAGCTCGGGTTTACCCAGGTCACCACATCACACGAGACGAGCTCGTTGATCAAGTTTGTGGGCCGCGCCGATACGGCTGTCGTGGACGCATACCTGGCGCCCATACTGGCGCGTTATGTGAGCCAGGTTGCGGACGAGCTAGGTGATGTCAATCTGCAGTTCATGCAATCCAGCGGTGGCCTGACGGACGCAAGCACGTTCCGGGCTAGGAACGCCATCCTGTCCGGGCCAGCAGGCGGAATCGTGGGGGCTAGCCGTGTCAGCGAGGCACTAGGTGCGTCAAAGCTGATCACTTTCGATATGGGCGGCACCTCCACGGACGTCGCCCACTACAACAACACCCTGGAGCGCACGTTCGACACAGAAATCGCCGGGGTCCGGATGCGGGCGCCGATGCTGGCGATCACTACTGTTGCCGCCGGGGGCGGCTCCATCTGCAGTTTCGACGGCACAAGATATCGCGTCGGACCTGCCTCGGCCGGAGCGGATCCCGGCCCCTTGGCTTACGGCCGAGGTGGGCCGCTGACCATCACTGACTGCAACGTGATGTTGGGCCGCTTGCAGCCAGAGTTCTTCCCGGCTGTCTTCGGACCGGGAGGTCATGCGCCACTGCAAAGTGACGCAGTATCAGGCGCGTTCGCGGCCTTCGCCGATGAGATTCAGGCCGCCACCGGCGTACAGCGCAGTCCAGCCGCGGTGGCGGAGGGCTTTCTGGAAATCGCCGTCACGAGCATGGCCAACGCCATCAAGTCGATTTCTGTTCAGAAGGGGCATGACCTAGCGGACTACGCACTCAGCTGTTTTGGTGGAGCGGGTGGCCAACACGCCTGCGCTGTGGCCGATGTCTTGGGGATTGAGACTGTCCTGATTCACCCACTTGCGGGGGTGCTTTCGGCTTACGGCATGGGGCTAGCAGACAAGAGTGCGATCAGCGAAGGCAGCATCGAGCAGTCCTTGCAGGCGTTCACGCTGCTGGACCTGCAGGAGCAGTTCTTGACTCACGACAGCAGAACCAAGACTGACCTCCTCCGGCAGGGCACCCCGGAGTCGGCCATCACCATGAGCCGACTGGTGCGACTGAAGTATGCCGGGACTGACACGGCGCTGCCAGTCCAGCTCGCTGACCCAGTGCAGATGCACTCCGCCTTCGAAAACCAACACCGTGCCCGGTTCGGTTATGTGCAAAACGAAACGGATGTGGTGATCGATTCGATCGTGGCCGAGGCACGGTTTCGGCCCAGCGAAGCCCGACCGGTCCGGAGCTCAACCACGGACACCGGTCCGCAGGCTGCTGCACCAACCGATGCACCTGCAGCACCCGTCAGAACCGTCACCGCTCATGTGAACGGTGAGGCCGTGGAAACGCCCGTCTTCCAACGCGACATGTTGTGTGTTGGCCAGCAGATCCCTGGCCCAGCGATCGTGACGGACCCGATGGCCACCACCTATGTTGAGCTAGGATGGGCGGCGCATTGCGAGCCAGATCAGACGCTGCGGCTTATCCGGGCTCAGCCGCGCTCGCAAACACAGGCCATTGGCACCAGCGTGGATCCGGCCCGGCTTGAACTGTTCAACAGCTTGTTCATGTCGATTGCCGAACAGATGGGCTTCGCCCTGCAGAACACTGCACAATCGGTAAACATCAAGGAGCGGTTGGACTTCTCCTGTGCAATCTTCGACGCCCACGGTGGGCTAGTCGCCAACGCACCCCACATTCCGGTCCATCTGGGTTCCATGAGCGAAACGGTGCGCCAACTCATCTCCGAACGTGGCGCAGACATGCAGCCCGGCGACGTGTTCGCCAGCAATGCGCCCTACCGCGGCGGCACACATCTTCCTGACATCACGGTGATCACCCCCGTGTTCGCCGGTCCAGCCGATCACCAGCGCATCATTTTCTACGTCGGCAGCCGGGGCCATCACGCGGATATCGGCGGGATCACGCCGGGATCCATGCCACCCCACTCCCGCACTCTCACCGAGGAAGGGGTCGTGATCGATAATCTTCGGATTGTCCAAGCTGGCGCCTTGGACGAGGACGGCATCCGCGACGTGTTGGGCAGCGCGGAATATCCCTCGCGCAATCCCGACCGGAATCTGTCCGATCTAGCCGCTCAGGTTGCGGCCAACCAGCGCGGTGTCTTCGAACTAGGGCAACTGGTGGACACCTACGGCCAACCGACCGTGGCGGCCTACATGCAGCACGTGCAAGACAACGCCGAAGAACATGTGCGCCGGGTGCTGGCCAATCTCGCCTCCGGGGAGTTCACCACCACGTTGGATAACGGGGCCACGATTGCGGTGCGGATCTCGGTAGATCAAGTTGAACGCACTGCGATCGTGGATTTCACCGGCAGCAGCGACCAGCTCACCAACAACTTCAACGCACCCCAGGCCATTGCGCGAGCCGCAGTCTTGTACGTATTCCGCTGTTTGGTGCAGGACGACATCCCCCTGAACGACGGGTGCCTAATCCCGGTGCAGATCATTCTGCCG
>JAHZKU010000135.1 GCA_022600255.1 Actinomycetes bacterium
CCAAGGCGCCCTCCGCGACCACTCTTGACATGCCACCACGCGAAACCGACCCCCAGTGCAAGGGTCGCGATAGCAGGCACCCAGCCGAATTCGCCGACAAGGCCGGTACCAATGAATGCGGGCACGGCGACGCCCTCGACCATGCCTGTGTAGCTTGTCTCAACATAGGTGTTCCAGGCGGCATGACAGAGCACTGCAGGCCATACCGATCGAGAGCGGTCGGTCACGACTCCGATGAATAGCGTCCACCCGAGTAGTGCGATTGCGAACGCGGGCAGGCCTTCAAGTGATCCGTAGACTCCAGCGAGTATCCCCGGGACATGATAGATAAGCCAGATTGGAGTGAGAATTGCAGTCGCGACGAGAAAAGTGAACCTACCTCGCAACAGCGGCCACAGGAAGCCGCGCCACCCAAGCTCTTCCCCGAAGGCTGCAACACAGTTGATCAGCAAGGGAAGCGGCACTGCGATCAGGCCATCCCGCAATGACAGCGAAGAAAACTGTACCCACCCCAGCAGCGAAGTCAGCCACAGCGCACCCAACACGACAACCGCTGGCAGCAGTCCCGCGAGGATCCACCAAGAAGGTCGCCCCCACCAGAGAGTGCCTTGGCCAGCCACTCGCGCGGCAACTGCGCCGAGCGCCGGAGCGAACATAATGATGAAAACTGAGGGGGTAAAACCAATGATTCCGATCAGCGACAGCCCGACACCTTCGACCAGCACCAACACCGAGAAGAAGATGATCAGACTTCTGCGGTCGCTCCGCCGACTTTTCCCAGCCCCACGGACCTGACTCTCACCGGCTGTCTCAGCTCCCATGACCTCAAGCTTCCCATGTTTATGAGGTTCACACGATGGAGAGAGCTACTTCTTGAGGGCCACTTGAGCCCTTATTGAGGCAACCGGCAGAGATGCCCCGCCGCTCAGCGAAAGAGACAGGCCTGATGTCGACAATCGGTCCTTTTCTAGGTGCGCGCCTTGGTGGTGTTCTTCCGGTTTCTGTCGCGGGGGGATGCCCGGCTGCGGACGGGATATATATTTCTGACTCAAACATATTTCTCAATCGGCTGGGTTGCGGGAAATTTCCTAGAAGGTCTCAGCAGAATCATTGACTGTGGGATCGGAGGCTGCCATGAGACTAGGCCGATTCTTTGTCACTGCTGCCGTGGCTCCGGTCGCAACGATCGTGGCGACGCTGTCTGCAATGTTGGGGGTGATCTCTTCGCCGGTGAGTAGGAGTCGGGCCCACAACGGTCCGATGAGGGCCTCGACAAGTAGGTTCTTGTCAGCGTCAGGCGGTAGTTCGCCGCGTTCAATGGCCCGATCGATGATCGGGGCTGTCAAGGTGAAGCGGTGCGCCCAGAATTCATGTAGTTCGGTTGCCAGTTCGGTTGACGTGGCGGCCGCTGAAACCAGGGAACGGCCCATGCGCGCGCCAATGTCTGATCCGATGTTGGCAGCCACTTCTCGGGCTAGGGATTGGAAGTCCCCCTGCAAGCTACCAGTGTCTGGGATGGGGACGTGCTGTTCACTGCGCAGGCGAGTGGCATCGGCGACCAGTGCGGCCTTGGTGGACCAGCGCCGCCAGACAGTAGTCTTGTGCACCCCTGCCCGGGTAGCGACGTCTTCGAAGGTGAGTCGCTCGTAGCCAACCTCGACTAGCAGTTCGGTCGTGGCTTGCAATATCGCAGCCTGAACGCGGGCCGCTCGCCCGCCAGGACGTTGTACGCCGACTTTGACTTCTTCTGACACATTCTAACCCTATCGCAATGTTTGTTGCGTTTAAAGCAAAGATAGTGGATAGTGGTTATCGCAACACCCGTTGCGATAACGAGGAGTATAGATATGCGACACCACATCGAATCAGCGATCGAGATCGAGGCAACCCCTGAAGCAGTCTGGGCAATCCTGACCGACCTGGGAACCTACCCAGAATGGAATCCGACTATCCCGTCCTCCAAAGGAACTGCAGCCGTGGGCGAAAAGCTCATCAACCGAATGCAAACCCGAAATGGCAAAAGCACGACCTTCAAGCCCACGGTTACCGTCGCAGATACCAACTCAACCCTCGAATGGCTGGGCCACTTCTTCCTCCCTGGCATCTTCGACGGCCGCCACCGTTTCGACCTCGAAGAAACCCCTGACGGAACCACCAAATTCACCCAATCCGAAGACCTATCTGGAGTGCTCGTGCCATTCATGCGCAAATACCTAGACAACACGACCCTGGTCGGATTCCAGGAAATGAACCAGGCCCTAAAAGTCAGAGCCGAAACAGGTGAACTGACCCGCTCACCGATCCGAAAGGACATCTCGTGAAAATCAATTTGGCACTGAGACTCTTACTCGAAGTTGGAGCACTAGTCTCGTTCGCTGGTGCAGGCTGGGCCCTCGGATCGGGCTGGACCAGTTGGGCCCTTGCCTTTGCCTTACCCGCAGGGGCTGCGACTATCTGGGGAGCTGTGTTCTTCAGTCTCGCGGTAGTTGCTTCCGTGATTACCGTGAGTCCGATCGTGACTGTTGCTTTCGCAATGCTATTCTCGTCCACTACGCGTTTGCGTCCGCCCGTATCCAATGGATCCTAAAAGCGAGCCAACCCGAGCTGGTCAGCGCGAAGACCAGGTAACGGTAGATCGCCAATCAGTGCCCCAAACGCTCGACGCCCTACAAGCCTAAATTGCCCTTCTGGTCATTCATTGAGTTGAGACAGTGTGCGATTCAAAGCACTCGAGTGTCCGGGCAACCGTCGACAAACGGTCCGCAAACGACAGGCAACGCTCCCATCGCCTGGCGTCATTCGAGCGGATTCCGTCGTATCTGCGGCATGAATTCGGTAAATCAGGCCGCCAGTTCGGCCGGGCCGTCCCAAACCCCGCAAGGCCCTGGCGTCAACTGGGGGATTGTCGACACCACTAAACTATCCGATCGCTAGCGCCGCAGGCGAGTTACGTTGCTCCTTTTCATCTGTCAACTCGGCCAAGTGCGCCTGCTGGCGCACAGGCAGACTCTTCAAATCCGCGGACAACCGGACTTGTAGTTTCAGCAACTCGAAATCGTCAAGGAACGCTTCCAGATGCCGGTTCGCCCGGTCGCGATCATCCGATTCACTGCCCGATGCAACGTCTTTGTCGGATATCATGCGGCTGCCGCCGCCAACTACTTCCTGTGGGTTCCTGAGATGCGCATTCAACCGTCACCAAAGTGGGCCATTGGCATCGGGGTTCTGTATGCGCCCGTCTTCGTTGGACTGGTGGCGTTGTCAGGCATCAGCTACTCCGACGTTGCGAGTTCGACATCGAACGCCCTCCGTGCGATCATCATCCCTCTAGCCTTGGTGGCTGTCTTGCTCGCAGGCCTCACATCCTGGCTCGGATGGTGGCGTCCGACTCTTTCTGAAAAGACCACGACACCGCACTGGTTCATGCTGGCTCCGATCCTGTTTGTTGTTGTCGTACTCATCAGCACCAACTATGCGCGCATACTCCAAACCGAGGTCTCATTCATGCTCGTGCTGGCCGTGGCAAGCCTACTGATCGGCTTCTGCGAAGAGCTTGTCTATCGGGGCCTGGTAGTCGTGGGCTTGCGGGCGCGTTCGAGTGAGCTCAAAGTGTGGTTCTTCTCCACGCTCTTGTTTTCCCTACTGCACGCTTGGAATATATTGCTAGGGCAAGACCTAGGGGACACGGTAGGCCAGTTGGTATTCACGTTTGTGGTCGGCTCTGGGCTCTACGCGGCTCGCCGGTGCACTGGGTACCTGATCGTGCCGATCCTGCTACACGCAGCCTGGGATTGGACCATATTCGTAGGAGCCTCCGAGGTACTCGCAGACTCCTCGGAAACGCTTAGCGGCGATTCCACCGGTGCCTTCAAAGCCATCGGCCTGCTGATCCTGCTGATCCTGTCGCTATGGTCCATCCTGATCGCAAGGAAGTATCCGAGCCAGACCAAGTCAGCACCACCAGAGCTTATCCCCTAGACAAACGCCCCCGCCAAACTCTCAACTGGCGGACCCCGAACGAGGCATATGCTGAAGTCACTGGTGCATTGACCGGTTGAGACCACGGTCCCCAAACGACAGGCAGCTGTCCTTCCCCAAACGCAGTCGCCAACGCTGAGAATGAAGGGCACCAGCATCGGGTTGGAAGATGTCCGACAACAGTTGGGAGACTCCCCTGCCGTTGGGTTCCTTCAGGACGACGTCGGCAAATGACTTGAGGCTGGTAACGGCGTCGCCGGCGGCCACACCTACTTCGCAGACATCCAATAGCGAGTGGTCATTCTCGGCATCTCCGATACCCATGGTGGAATGTCTGGAGACACCGAAGTCTCCCAGAGCCTCGTACAGGCCCGTTCCCTTGGTGAGCCCGGCTGGCAGGATCATCATTTCCGAGCGGTTGAAAACCAGTTGGCAATCCAGCTCCAGCCGGTGAATCTCCTCGAGAACGGCCGCCCGATCCGCGGCCCTACCTGCAAGAATGACTTCGCCCGCCCGCACATTGATGTTGCGGGCTTCCGACGCGGCGATGAGGTCTTGGTCTACGGGTGTGGCCAGGAGGCGATGGCCCTGAGAGCCGGAAAGTACACAACCGTTTTCCGCCACGATTGCGTCCACATGATCGTCGACGTCGGTGTAGTCCGCCCGCAGCTCTGAAAGAATTCGACCCGTGACCAGGATCACCAGACCACCTTCGGCGCGTACGCGCGTGAGGGCGGTGAGTACATCGCCGTTGGGCCGCTTTCCTGTGCTGGTCAAGGTTCCGTCAAAGTCGGAGGCCACGACCCGTAGGTAGTCGCGCATCAGGCGCCCCTCACTCTCCGTTGTCGGTTGGGGTGTTCCGGGCGGGCATCAGGTCTGTGATGTCTGTGATGACGATGATGGCTCCCACGATCCTGGTGTCTTGCAGGTGAGGCTGGAATGCGACGAGGTAGTCGGCCGATTGTCCGCGCAGTTCTGCCATCGAGCGGGTGCCATTTTCGACAGTTGTGTGTAGGCGTTCGGCTAGGTCGGGGACTGGTGTTGTGGTCTGGATTTCGGTGATCGGCCGGCCTAAGTCAGCGTCGATGAGAACGAATAGGCGCACGGCCAGGGGGGTGAAGGACTTGACGCGCAGGTCGTTGTCCACAACGATCATGCCGCTGGCCAATGATCCTTGGATGTCTTCCATGCGGTTGTTGACTGTTGCCAGTTCGGCGCTTCGCTCGCGAAGCTCGGTGTTCAGTACGGTCAGTTCCTCATTGGTGGCTTGGAGTTCTTCGTTCGTAGCCTGAACTTCCTCGCCGGAGGCCTGCAGTTCCTCTGCGGAGGCCTGCAGCTCCTCGTTCATGGCCCGCAGTTCTTCGTTAGAGGCTGACAGGTCTTCAGTTGTTGCTTGTAGTGCGGCTCGGGTTTGCTCCAACTCCGCGCGAACGTGCGCCAGTTCAGCGTCATCCTCACCGTCACCGGGCTCAGTTGGTTCCGAGGCGCTCTCGGGCCTTGGTATGGGGTCTATCGAGTTGAAGGTCAGGAGGACCCACTCGGCTTCGGCTGGACCCAGTTGGCTTGCCTCGATGCGGGTGTCTGCCTCGGGGGTGAACTCTGAGCGCGGCTCTTGATCGGGGCTGCGGTATCGGGCTTGGATCAGGAGGCTGCGGACAGGTACGCGCAGTTCTTCGCGCACCAGAGCGATCACGTTCGTGCTCGGCTGCCCGGGAGCGACCCAGCACCAAGGGGACACGTCGCCGATGACTTCGATCACGTCGTCGTTGCCGTCCAACACCAGCGCCGGTGGGCTGAACCGGTTGACCAACTGGTCCCGCAGTACCAGTCGCTGATCGGTGGGTGGTGAGAGCGCGGTCGTTCGGGGAAGCTTGGCGGGTTCTGACTCTGGCGCGGGGATAGGCAGCGGAGTGGGGTGATCGACGGTCGAGCGTTGATAGATCCGGAACTGTTCGTCCACTGCGCTGAAGGCGCTACCGGTTCCGGTGGGTCGCTCTGATTGCCCCAAGATCAGGAAGCCGCCGGGCACCAACGCGAAGTGGCAGAAGCTCAGGGCTCGGGTTTGCAGAGGTGCGTTGAAGTAGATCAGCGTGTTACGCAGGGAGACGAGGTCAATTCGGGGGAAAGGGGGGTCTTGGGCAACGTTGTGGCGGGCGAAAACCACTGCATCACGCAGTTCGGGAAGGACCCGCCAATCCATACCGGATCGGCGCATCCAACGTTCCCGGTACGCGTCCGGAATCGCGGCGGTCGCATCGTCGGAGTAGTGTCCGCGGCGCGCAATGTCCAAAGCGGCATC
>JAHZKU010000136.1 GCA_022600255.1 Actinomycetes bacterium
CTTCAGGTCGCTGATGACCGTCAATGCTCCCCTCCTGCTGGCCCTGGGGCGCCCCTACCTTAACGCCCTCATCTCGTGGGCGATCGCACTTGTCAGCTTCTCAGCCTTCTTCGGGATCGCAGCCAACCTTCCCGCCGATGACTACGGAGATGCGGCGACCGCCGTTGCCGCCGCGAAAGCCGGCGTGACCGGAATCGTACTGGTGATCCTCGTACCTCTGATCAACCACATCGGCCGCATCTCGACAATCGCGTTCCTGAGATGTGTCGCCTGGCCGGTTGTTGCAGGAGTCGCGGCCTTCGTCGCCTCGTCACTAGTTGTTTCCGCCCTCGATGCCGGGTTCGGCTGGCCACTCGTCCCCGGTCTGCTCGGGGTTCTGGCCGGGGGAATTCTCGCCGGTGGAATCCTGCTCTGGAAGGAGCCCGCGGTCCGGCAGCTCCTGGCCACGCTCCTGCGCAGAATTTGGCCGGGACACCCGCGCCCAAACTAGATATTCTTCCGACCGGACCCAGGCAATCAAGACAGAGGATCGCGACACATCGCGATTTCGGCAGTCACCCGACTCGGGTCCGCGGTTGTTCGGTCGACGGAAGGAGCAGCGTGAACGATGCGGAGCGGGGCGGGCGATTCGGCGTCACTGCTGTGATCGCGGCTGCCGTGGCAGTCTCTCTGCTCCTGCTACTGGGCGTGGTCCTCTACGACATCCTGACGGATCGTGCAGCAAGCTACCTCCTCCGGGATGCGACAAGTGTAGGAGGTGTGCTGCCCGAGGCAGGCGCAGTGTCTGAGTTCGGAATCGGGGTCTGGACCGTCTCGGCAGCAGTCTGCGCCTTCACAGGTGCACTGCTGTTCCGATGCAGAGACCGCGATTGGTCAGTCTTCTTCTGGGTGACGTCCGCCCTTCTCGCCTGGTTCGCCCTAGACGATCAATACCAGGTGCACGAGACCTTGGTCCGGAAGTACCTCGGCATCGGGGGGTCCGTCTACATCGTCGTCTACGGAGTGGCCATCCTCGCCTGGCTCTGGATTTTCCGACGGAGACTCGTTGACGGCTGGCAGATACTGGCCGCGGCACTGGCAGCCCTGTTCGTATCGGTGATGTCTGATTTCGTGACCGACCGAGCCTATGAGGGTGAGAGCGACGGTTCTCTCCTGACCATTTCGGCAGACTCGATGGGCATTGTCGAGGACTACGCGAAGCTACTGGGAATCCTGCTGTGGGCCACATTCCTCGTCCGGCTCGCCTACCGAAGGTCCGCAGAGCGAGTGATCCAACAGCCAGAATCGCCGAAGTAGGTACAGCCTCTGGCGACGGCTCACTGACGTGGGGCGGTCGCCGGGGTCAGGGCAACGGCCCCAGCTGTGTGATGCCGAGCGTGGACTGCATGGCCGAGGCGCCCACAACGCGCATGTGTCCAGTCACACTCCGCGCCCTTCTTCCAACTGTTGAATTCCCTTCCTCCGGGACACCACACTGGAACGAGCGAGGCGAGCGGTTCTCAACAGTTGCAGCCAATCTACCTGGCCGAGGGGGAAATATGGAAGAGCATGATGCTCGTAGCTCGCGCGGTATCACCGGCACGATTGCCGGGGCGGCTGCCATAACGGCTATCCTGCTATTAGCAGCGCTGTTCTACGCCACCGCCACCGACCGACCAGCCACCTACCTGCTCGGCGACGCAACCAGCATCGGGGGTGTCCTCCCGGAAGCGGGGAGTATCTCGGAGTTCGGAATTGGCGCCTGGACCATCTCGGCGGCAATCAGTGCCTTCGCGGCCGCGATCTTCTGGCGGTCCCGGGATCACGATTGGTCGATCTTCTTCTGGGTGACCGCCGCGCTGCTGGCCTGGTTCGCCATCGATGACCAATACCAAGTGCACGAGACCCTAGTCCGGAAGTACCTCAACATCGGCGGATCTGTCTACGTGATCGTGTATGGTGTCGCAGTCCTCGGGTGGCTCTGGTTGTTCCGGGCCAAGCTCCGGGACGGTTGGCAGATCCTGGCTGCAGCCTTCGTCGCCCTGTTCGTCACCACGATCGCTGACCTGGTGAACGACGCCGGCAAAGATGACGAGGGCTCCACCGGCCCGGCGTTCGGAGTCTCGGTCGAGTCCATGAACATCATCGAGGAATTCTCCAAACTGCTGGCCATTCTCCTCTGGGGAGGATTCGTGGTTCGCCTGGCCTATCGCCGGACAAGAGACTGCATGATCGACAGACAGGGCGTTTCCGCATCGGGCTGAGGTCGGCTCTCTTGCGTGCCGTTGGCCAACAGGGCCGTCACCTCAACCCAACTCCTTTCACCTGCGGATCGCCTCGAGCGTGTCGGCGTAACGATTGTCCCGCCATCGCACCGGAACATTGGTCCGACTGGCACCGTAACGGTGGTTCCGGCCAAATACATTGCCGACCACCCGGATATCCTTGATGACGTACTTACCGTGGGCACCATCCACCACGAATAGGGTGAAGTTGCCCCCGTCCAGACTATTGTCCCTAATTTTGACGGGTCCGGAACTGCTGGGACCCAGACTCGGAGAAATGAACAACGCGGCATTGCCTCGGCCCGCATCGATCGTGTTGCCGACGATCTTGGTGTTGCGAACACCACTTTGCACCTGGCCCCCGTCCGCGTGAGCACCTGCCCCAGGGGTCAGATCATGGATCCAGGAGTCCAGTAGCTTTACATTGCTGCCCAGCTTGACACCGTCAGCTGTCATTGAGTGGATCTCCACCCGCCGAGCGGTCCAGTTGCTATAGGCGATGCCATTGGAGAAGTCTGATATCTCACTGTCTTTGATCACCACGCTGCCGCCGCGTGTGACCTGGACTCCGTTGCCGGTTCCGTTGCCACGGATGCGTGAGTTCCTGATCTTTACCCGCTTCGCCTCGACTCGCACCCCACCCCGGATGTCAAGTCGCTTCAGGACGGTTCCGTTGCGGCGGATCGTCACGGGCCCACTGGGGCGAAGCTTCGTTCGCGGCTTTAGCCCAACCGAGCCTCGGCTCTGGCCGTTGGCAGTGGCTTGGGAAGCGCCAGCTCCCGGCCCAGCCGCAACGGCAGCCCTGGCAGTCTCCGAACTCGCGAGAGGAGCCAACCCGACTAGGCCAAGACTCAATGGCGCGACTACGCCAGCCAACAACAGCCTTGATGTTCGCGTCGCCGAAAGGCGCAAAAATCTCATAGAAGAGTCATCGGAGGATAGCGACCACCGGGCTTAAGCCGATTCACCTGAACGCGAGCGCGTGGAACTGAGGATGTCTCACAGGTCTCTGCGATCGAACTCGAACAGGCTAGGCGAGTCAGGTTCCACATCGTGCGCCCCGATAGACCACACATGAGGCAGCGTGCACATCTGAGACTGATGGCAATGACGCCCCTCCTAGCGAGCGTCCTGTTCGCACCAAATGTGACAGCGGCAGCGACTCCGGCCAGGATTGCCGAAGCGCCGCCTGCAAGTGCGTTGACTGGATCCCAGGAGACCGCGGCAAGGGTCTGGTCCACATTCGTTGCCAAGGGGCGTTGGGGCGGCAAGGTCAAGTGGTTCAGACTGAATCCTGTCGGTGCCAAGCGTATGGTTACGCTCGATCACAAGGGCAGTTGCCGTGTGGTCTCGCTCCGGATCCGGGCCTCCGGGAAAAGCTCCCGGCTCGTACACCGCGTCGGGCAGGAGGCTGTCAGCAAGCGCATCGGGTCTGGTCCTGCGATCCTGAAGGTCCTTCGGGGAGACGCTAGCCAGTGCCGAGCCAGGTTCAAACTGCGCACCCATCTGACGAGCGAGCGCGAAGCACCTGCAGCAGCAAGGGAGTCCGCGCATCAGGCATTCGCAGGTGTGATTGCCGCAGGGGTGCATACCGAGAAGCTGTCTCTCGCAGTTGGCCAGGGTAGTCTTTCCGCTCGACTCAAGCACCCGAAACGATGTAGGCGAGCAGGCCTCGTCATCAAGCAGGACGGCCGGCGGCTCGACCGCGCTAAGAGCCGCAGCGGTGTGGCTACGGCTGCAAGCGACGAGGTCGGAGCGGGTGTCGCCACGCTGCACGTTGCGAAGCCGAAAACTCGTGGCAAGTGTGACGCAGGCTGGAAAGTCAAGGTTGCAGCGAACTCCCCGGCAGTCACGCCTGGGCCGACCGCGGACCCTATCGGCAGCCCGAAGCCTGATGCACCGAAGACGGTACCCCAGCGTCCAGCCCCCACACCTGATAGGGCAAGATCCCCCGGCCTACCCAAGGAGACAGTACTGGCTCCCAGTAGTGGTTTCACCGTCACCACGGCCAACCAAGTCATCGACGGACTCGACGTGCAGGGATCCATCCAGGTCGACGCACCCGGAGTGATCATCCGCAACTCACGCATCACCGGCAACGGAACCGGCAATGGAATCCGTGTCCTCAGCGGAGACGTCACCATCGAAGACACCGAGATCGCCAACTTCGCCAACGGCATCGCCTACAGCAACTGGACCGCCCGACGCGTCAACGTCCACTCCATGACCTCAGACGGTGTCAAACTCGGCAGCAACGTCCTGCTCGAAGACTCCTGGATCCACGACCTCAACCCCGACAGCGACGCCCACGCAGACGGCGGCCAAGTCCAGACCGGAGTGCGTAACACCATCATCCGCAACAACACCATCAGCATCGGCGAAGGCAACTCCGCACTGTTCATCGCCCCCAGCCAAGGACCCAACAGCCCCGGACCAGTCATCATCGAAGGCAACCACCTCGACGGCGGCAACTTCACCATTCAGGTCGTCGACGGCAACCACGGCGAATACTTCATCGACGATATCCAAGTCCTCAACAACACCTGGGGCACCGACAACCGCTACGGCACCCACCGAACCAACGTACCCGTCACCTGGAGCGGCAACACCGACTACGCCACCGGCCAAGCCATCCCCCTCTAAACCCAACCCCGGAAACACACCCAACACCCCAACAGAAAGGTCACCAAGTTTCAAGACCAGAACACACCGGGCACAATCAACTGATATGACACACAACCCACC
>JAHZKU010000137.1 GCA_022600255.1 Actinomycetes bacterium
CGACGGGATGCATCAGCGCAGCAAAGACGCGAAGATCGAGTGATGCAGCCTCGAATTGAAGACTATGCCTACATCAGCGACAACAACACCGGGGCCCTTGTGGGCAAGGACGGCAGTATTGACTGGCTGTGTCTTCCCCGGTTTGACTCAGGAGCATGTTTCGCAGCGCTGCTCGGCGAAGACAAGAACGGCAGTTGGCGCATCGGGCCGACGGAGTCTGATGCGCGAGTCAAGCGCTCTTATCGCAAGGGCACACTGATCCTTGAGACTGAGTTTACGACCAACTCGGGCACCGTGAAACTGATCGACTTCATGCCCCACCGCCACAAATTCCCAACCGTGGTGCGCATTGTCGAGGGTGTCTCCGGGACCGTCGACATGGAATTGCTGCTGCGGGTGCGCTTCGACTACGGCTGGGTTGTGCCTTGGGCACGCACGTTGTCGGACGGCGCATTGTCGTTTGTCGCCGGTCCAGACGCGATGGAGTTGCGGACCCCGATCGAGCTGCACGGCGCCGATCACCGGACGGAGGCTCAATTCCGGGTAAGCGCAGGCGACCGAGTTCCATTCGTGATGGTGTGGCACAACTCGGCCGACCCCAACCCAACAGCACATGATGCCGACGAACTGCTCGACCGCAGTATGAAGTCCTGGCTGGAGTGGTCCAATACCTGTTCATCCACTGGGCGCTACAAGGAAGAGATTTCCGATTCGCTGGTCGTCCTGAAGGGTTTGATCTACGAGCCCACCGGCGGGGTGGTGGCGGCGGCCACTACTTCCCTACCCGAGGATATCGGCGGCGAACGCAACTGGGACTACCGGTACTGCTGGCTGCGCGATGCGTCAATGACGATGCACGCATTCGTCCGTGCGGGCTATGTCGAAGAGGCGCGGCAGTGGCGAGATTGGCTGCTGCGAGCAGTGGCTGGGGCACCTGACCAGATTCAGATCATGTATGGAATCGACGGCAGTCGTCGCTTACCTGAACTCGAACTGGACTGGCTGTCTGGGTATGAAGACTCCCGGCCGGTACGCATCGGAAACGGAGCGGTGGATCAGTTCCAGCTCGATGTCCCTGGCGAGGTACTCGACTCGATGGCCTACGCCCGGGAAGCGGGAATACCGCCGGACCCACGCGCCTGGTCTGTTCAGCGCGCCATCCTGGAGACTGTGGCCGACAAATGGCAAGAGCCCGATGAAGGCATTTGGGAGGTGCGCGGTGGTCAACGCCAGTTTGTGCATTCCAAGGTGATGGCTTGGGTGGCGGCAGACCGGGCCACTACGGCCATGACCCAGTACGGTCTTCCCGGCGACGCCAAGCGGTGGAGTGCCATGGCTGATCAGATCAAGAAGCAGGTTTGCGAAGAGGGGTTCAACACCGAGCTCAACTCCTTCGTGCAGTACTACGGAGCGGATGCGACAGACGCGAGTTTGCTCCTACTGCCATTGGTGGGATTCCTGCCAGCGACCGACCCCATGATTCGGGGCACGATCGCTCGAATTGAGCACGAACTGGAACACGACGGTTTTGTGGAACGCTACGCGACGGAGGCCGCAGCATCCGATGGGTTGGCTGGGAGCGAGGGCGCGTTCCTGATCTGCTCGTTCTGGCTCATCCAAGCCTTGGCTGGGGAAGGGCGGGTTGAGCGCGCCCGTGAACTGTTGGAGAAGATGCTGGATCTGCGAAACGACGTGGGTCTGTTGGCGGAGGAATACGATCCCTCGACAAAACGCATGTTGGGCAACTTTCCGCAAGCCTTCTCTCACATCGGCTTGGTCAACGCTGCGAGCGTGTGTGAACTCAAGAAAGGGGAGACTTCCCCTCTTCTGTAGCAGCGCCTCCCGTCGCTGGGGCTTGCTGCGTCTGCTCGAACGGCTCCGCATGGGCCCCTGCCTGTCTAGCGAACGGCCGCTAGGACTCGCGTGATTCGTTGAGATACCGACTTGCTAGAGCAGAAATACCGAAATGCCCGAATCACTTTTGTCATTCGGGTCATCTCGCGGATGAAAATGGCGCACCATCTAACAGGCGAATGATTCCGGGCGGGCCGGCGAACAGTTCGCAAGAGGGAGTCGTTGGATGTGGGCACTCGGGTCACTGAAAGCTACGGGCGTCGTAGCCTCGCTGGTGGTCATCGCATCCGCAACAGCCGTTGCGTCTGTTCCTAGGAGCACGACCGAGGCCGTCGCCCAGGAGCGCGCGGCGATCACGGATGCCGCGGAGGCCACCGCCAACCTGCCAGCCATCTTGCCCGGGCCCGACACACTGACGGCGACCGCCGCTGACTACAAGTCGGCGCGGCATCAGCAAACGGTGGGACCAGACGAGCCGAAGAACGCTAAGGCTGCCAAGAAGAAGGCGAAGAAGAAGTCCGCCAAGAGCGAGGCACCGCCGACGAATACGGGCCCCATCCCCACGGCAACCTCACCGAAATCGGGCCGGATTCAAGCGTTGGTCAAGAAGCACTTTCCAGCATCCCAGCTTGGGAATGCGATGGCCGTCGCGGCCTGCGAATCCGGGCACAGTGACGCCGTGGGCGCAGTCAACAACGACGGAACGGTCGACTGGGGTGTGTTCCAGCTCAATGATGGCGGCACGCTGCAGGGTTCGCTGAGCGCGATCGGGGTCTCCTATGGCAGCAAAGCTCAAGCGCAGAAGATCGCACTGGACACGGAAACCAACGTGAAGGCCGCTGCGAGTATCTATGCCTCCCGCGGCTGGGCTCCCTGGGTCTGTGCCTACAAGATCCGGATTGTGGCCTCGTTGTATGGCAATAGCCCGGGCCCGATGAACGGAAAGTTTGACGACTGGGGCAAGCCGACGGTGTCTGTGCCGACCGTTCCGGTTGGACCTGCACCTGCCCGAAAAACCCCGTCAGACACGGCCAAACCAACGAAGCCGCCCACCAAATCCCCATCGGCCAGCCCGAAGCCGTCCAAGTCTCCCAAACCAACCAGCCCAACCGCAGCGCCGCGCAACTCGGCCCCCCCGGCCCCGACACCATCCGCCAGCAAGCCTTCAGACCGAACGCCTACGCAAGCCCCTGCCCAACCGGTACCGGCAACATCGCAGCAGCCTGCAGAAGCCACCCCGAGCCTGCCTTAGGCGTCAATACATCGGCGTCGCCGCGACCGTCTCGGTGATGGCCGATGAGGCTCACTGTGATTTGATGGGTCCCCTGCGACGGCATTGCGTGAATCGGCCCGAATTCGGTCAGCGGTGGCGCCTGGGTCCCAAGGTGGTTTCCAAGCGCTACGGACAATCCCTGGATCGATCTGAACGCACCGCGGCCATAGGCGCACAAGCATGCGGGAGCAGTATTCGCTGGGACCTACACTGGACCTACGTGCTACGAGAGGACTTCAATGCCTGATCCAACGGACGCTGTGGCGACTGGTCAATCTTGGTACAACAAGTCCCCAGATGAGGTAGCCCACGCCTTGGATACGGACCCAGAGGACGGCCTATCGCAAGAGCAGGTGACCGCGCGACGGGCTGAGTATGGGCCCAACGAGATCGTGTCCGAGCCGGCCCCATCCGTTTGGAAGATGGCCCTCGGCCAACTCAAAGACCCAATGAACCTGATGTTGGTGGCTGTTGCCGTGGTCAGCGTTGCCATCGGGCAAATCGGGACCGGCTTGGTTGTGGCGGCACTCGTGGTCCTCAACGTGGTGATGGGCACTCAGCAGGAGAAGAAGGCCCGAGCCAGTGTGGATGCACTGGCCAAGATGCAGATTCCGCAGGCGCGCGTGCGCAGGGCCGGCAAGTTGGTCGAGATTCCGGCCACGGAATTGGTCCCCGGCGATGTGGTGCAGTTGGAGGCGGGTGATCTCGTTCCGGCCGATGGTCGGCTGGTCCGTTCGGCCACTCTGGAAACGCAGGAAGCTGCACTGACTGGGGAGAGCGCCCCGATCAGCAAGGATCCCTCGATCCTGGCGGGAGGCGAGGTCGCCCTCGGAGATCGAACAAACACGGTGTTCCAGAACACGTCCGTCACACGCGGTTCGGGGTCCATGATTGTCGTCTCCACCGGTATGAACACCGAGATGGGACAGATCGCCACGATGCTGTCGGCCGTGGAGCAGGGCAAGTCTCCGCTGCAGCAGGAGTTGGACACGCTGACAAAGGTGCTGGGCATCATCGCTTGGGGCGCGGTGGCCGTGATTATCGCCATCGGCCTCGCTAGGGGGGAGTCGTTTGAATCTGTCCTACTCCTCGGTGTTGCCATGGCGATATCTGCGATCCCGACCGGGCTGCCCACCTTCGTTCAGGCCATGCTGTCCTACGGAGCGCGACTGCTTGCAGAGTCGAAAGCCGTGGTCAAGAACCTCAGTGATGTCGAGACCCTTGGTGCCACAAGTGCGATCAACTCGGACAAGACCGGCACGTTGACGATGAACGAGATGATGGTCCGAGAGTTGTACTTTCGGGACCAGTGGTTCACGGTCGGCGGGGAAGGCTACTCCAAGACGGGTGCTATCCGACACGCGGCCGGTTTGGAGGAGCCCGACTTCACCAACCTCGCCTATGGCCTTTGCTTGGACAGCGACGCGACGGTTTCCGATGATGGCGACGTTGTCGGGGATCCGACCGAAGCCGCCCTCGTCGTGCTCGCTGCCAAGGTGGGGGTGGACGCCGAAGAGACTCGGCGGAAGTACCCTCGGCTCGCTGAGGTGCCATTCGACTCGGCTTACAAGTTCATGGCTACGTTCCATCGACTCCCTTTCGGCGGGCAGGACCGTCTGGTGGAGTTGGTTAAGGGCGGTCCGGACGTGGTTCTGGATCGATGCTCCCAAATGGCGATGCCAAACGGTGAGACGGTTCCCATGGCCGACGTGCGAGACCACGTGCTAGCCCAGAACCGGAAGATGTCTGAGAAAGGCCTGCGCGTCCTGGCCTTCGCTGCCCGACCTCTTGACGGCGAGCAGGAAGAAGCGATTCAGGCCGATCCCATGTCCTTCGTGGACGACCTAGTGTTTATCGGCATGGTGGGCATCATTGACCCGCTACGGGCCGAGGCCAAGG
This sequence comes from Actinomycetes bacterium, assembly GCA_022600255.1. Lineage (GTDB taxonomy): Bacteria > Actinomycetota > Actinomycetes > S36-B12 > JAHZKU01. The sequence continues at coordinate 5,027 of JAHZKU010000137.1, forward strand.
AGGCCGTGCGGATCGCGCAAGCGGCCGGCATCGAGGTTCGAATGATTACTGGGGACCATGCGATCACGGCGGCGGCCATTGGTGACGAGTTGGGTCTTGGGTCGGGTGCCATCAGCGGTAAGGAAATCGCGGCGGCTAGTGATGAAGAACTTCTTGAGGCGTTGCCGAATCTGCACGTGTTCGGTCGGGTCACTCCACAGGACAAGTTGCGAATCGCCAAACTCATGCAGGAGCGTGGCGATGTCGTGGCGATGACCGGCGATGCCGTGAATGATGCGGCCGCGCTGAAGCAAGCGGATATTGGTGTCGCCATGGGCAGTGGCAGTGAGGTTACGAAGCAAGCCGGCAAGATGATCTTGACCGACGACAACTTCGGCACGCTAGTTACTGCGGTCAAGTTGGGTCGCATGACCTACGACAAAGTTGTTGCTTACGTCCGATACCAGATGAGCCAGTTGCTGGCCTTGGTTCTCCTGTTCCTGACAGCCAGCATCTTCAACATCAATTCTGGGGTGGCGCTCACCCCGATGATGGTGCTGTTCATCAACTTCGGCATCTCCATCTTCCCGGTGCTGATCATCATGCGGGATGCGCCGAACCCCGGGCTCATGGACAGGCCACCGCGAGATCCTGCAGTCACCATCAGTAGCCCTGGAGCGATCGCGAAATGGGTGCTCTACGGAGGTACCTTGTTCCTCGTCACCCTTGCGGCCATGTACATCGCCCCGGGCGAAATGAGTCCGACTGAGCCGAGTGTCCCCATGACGATGGCGTTCGTCGTGCTCAGCTTGGGCACGGTATTCGCCGGATTCGTGTTGCGGAGGGAGCCGGAATCTGGGCTGATCCAGCCGATGGGGGACGCGCTCAAGATTCTGGCCATACCCTTGGTAATCATTGTCGCGGCCGTTGAGCTGACAGTGATGCAGAGGATACTGCTGACGGAATCACTGAGCGGCGGTGAGTGGCTCGTGTGCTTAGGGCTGGCGTTGGTAGTTCCGATCGTCGTGGAGCTGCACAAGGTTGTCCTACGTCGCCGCATGAGCAAGAAGCCTCTGGCGCCACAGCAGGCCGTGAGCCCGGAACGGGCGCGCACTGAGGTTCCCGCCTAGGTTCTGAGTTGGGCCAAACCGCGACTGATCGGCCCTAGATGGGCAGGGTTTGCCATAGATGGTCGTGGCGGTGTGGCAACACCGCCAACCGCGACGACCCAACTGAGCTAGTCGATGCGCGCTGCGAGGGCGCCCGCTTTGCGCCCAGAAACCTCATCCAGCGACTTGCCAGCCGGCTCGATCTGATAGACGAGTGTCACCAGGAAGCCGAGCAAACAAACCACCGCCAGCCCAGCGAGGAGCATCCACTCATCAACGACACCCAGGATGACCGGGAAGAGGAAAACCCCAAGGGCGGCGCCCAGTTTTGCCATTCCGGCGGCAAACCCATGCCCGGCGGCACGAATCTCCGAGGGAAATACCTCAGCCGGCAGCGCATAGGTGGTGGCGTTCGGGCCAGCATTCATGAAGAAGTTGAAGATGGCGAATCCCGCGAACACCATCAACAGGTGTTCTGAACTACCACCACGCAGTGCTGACGCCAGAGCCAGAATCGTTAGCCCGACCGCCATCAGGACAAAGCCGCCAAGCTGGAGCCGCACTCGGCCCAACTTCTCGATCAAGAAGATCGCAGCAACGAAGCCAAGGACCAAGAAGATGTCCAACAGCGCGGTGCCCTCTGTGGCGGCAATATCGTCGGCAATACCGGAACTGTTGGGTCCGGCCAGGGCCATCGCTGCGAGCAGGGTCGGCGTGAATATCCCGACTCCGTAGACAGCGATATCCATGAGAAACCAGGGCGCGGCTGTGAAGATCGTGCGGCGCCGCATGTCTTTGCGGAACAGTGCGGGCTGAATAAATGCCTTCAGCCCCTATGGTGCTCGCTGCGTGCCCCTGCGGTCTTTCCGCTTTACCTCCACTTGCATCCCGGTCAGCCGTTCCGCGACGGCGATCGCCTCGGCTTCCTGCCCGTTCTCCGCCAGCCATCGTGGGCTTTCGGGCACCTTGCGTCGCAGAAAGATGATCACGAGCGCCG
>JAHZKU010000138.1 GCA_022600255.1 Actinomycetes bacterium
TCTTGGTGGGCTGGTTCTCGAAGATGGTGTTGTGATATTCCACGTTCTTGCCAGCATCAATGGCACAGCCCCAAGCGTTGGCGGCTCGTTTGGAGTTGTCGCCAGGCAAGTTGTTATCCAGGAACGTCGTGTTGCGCCAGATAACGCGAGCATCGCCCTTCTCAGCCAGCTCCTCAATCGTGGGAGCGAAGATCTCCTCGAACTGAGCGCAGGCTGGGCACTGGAAATCCTCCCAGATTTCCAGCACGGGCTTGCCCGGTGCATCCCCATTCACATTGACCCCGAAGGCGTAGGGCGAATCGGCCGGCAATGCTTCGCTAGGAATAGCCGCGTCCGCCACGATCTCCTCGCTGCTCCCCCGACTCGCCAGGTAGGCGCCAACGACCAGACCACCAACAACAACGATCAGCACCGCGGCGATCACGATGTTGATGGTGCGTTGCCGCCGCTTCTCGGCGGCTTCGGCCTTGGCACGGGCCGCAGCGGCCTTTTCCTTGGCGCTTCTTCCACTGGACTTACCCATTGCTGAGATCTCCTGTAACTGTCATGATCGATCGGTCTCGGTGCGCCTCCCCAACCAAATAGTGGGACGACAGCAGGTGGGAAACCCCCCGGTTGGTCACCAAGACTATCCAAAGTCCCCAGAATCCCAGAAACCCGCCTGGGTTCGTCTCAGAACTGTGACCCAGTCCAACCAGGAAGCGACTCCCTACTACGCCGGGTATCCCTCTGCCACGCCGCGGGCTAGATCGGCCGCCAGGTCTGCCACGGCCCGACGCGCCGACTGCAGATCTGGATGATCCAGCACTTGTCGCACGAACGCCGAGCCCACGATAACGCCGTCTGCGTATGCTGCCACCTGCGCGGCCTGCTCCCGAGTCGAGACCCCCAATCCCACGGCAATGGGCAGGTCGGTTACGGCTCGTAACCGAGCGACCAACTCCCGGGCATCCCCAGAAACGCTGTCGCGGGTACCCGTCACGCCCATCAGTGAGGCCGCATAGACAAATCCGCTGCTGGCGTCGGCCACCACGTCCAATCGCTGCTGGGTGGAAGACGGCGCGGCCAAGAACACCCGTGCTACGTCCGCGGTGTTGGATGCTGCGACCCAAGCTTCGGCCTCCTCCGCGGGCAGATCTGGTGTGATCACGCCAGCACCGCCGGCTCGTGCCAGCTCGGCCGCGAAAGCGCCCGGCCCGAACTGCTCGATCAGGTTCCAGTACGTCATTGCCAGGATAGGAGCGTCTGTTCCGGAAACGGCCGCGACTACATCGAAGGCAGTCTGGTGGGTCGCGCCATTTGCCAAGGCGACCTCGGCGGCCTCGGCGATCACGGGGCCATCCATCACCGGATCGGTGTAAGGCAACCCGATCTCCACAGCATCCACACCGTTGGCCAGCATCGTTTCCACCATCTCGATGCTGCTCTGTTCGTCCGGGAAACCCGCTGGCCAGTATCCGATCAGAAGCGCACGAGAACCGGCCTTTGCTCGTTCGAATGCGGCAACAACGGCATTCGGTTCCGTCCCAATGTCAGGTTCTGTCACGTTGTCCCCAAGTGGTGATCGCCAGGCGGTTGCTAGAGAAGATCGAAGTATCGAGCGGCGGTGTCCACATCCTTGTCACCGCGGCCGGACAGGTTCACCACGATGACGCTGTCAGGTCCTAGCCGTTCACCGAGCCGCATGGCACCGGCCAAGCCATGGGCCGTCTCCAACGCCGGCAAAATGCCCTCGCTACGCGCCAGTGCGGCAAAGGCGGTCATCGCCTCAGCGTCGGTCACGGGTTCGTAGTGCGCGCGACCGGACTCGAACAAGAACGCATGCTCGGGGCCAACTCCGGGATAGTCCATGCCAGCGCTGATGCTGTAAGACGGCAGCGTCTGACCTGCCTGATCTTGCATCAGATACGTCCGAGCGCCATGCAGCACGCCAGGGCGCCCCACACTAAAGCGCGCCGAGTGTTGACCAGTTTCGACACCGAGTCCGCCAGCCTCGAAACCCCATAAGGCCACGTGCGGATCGTCCATGAAACCGCTGAAGATGCCCATGGCGTTGCTACCACCACCCACACATGCGGCGACCGCGTCGGGAAGGCGACCGACTCGGTTCAAAACTTGGGCTCGAGTCTCGGTGCCGATGATCGACTGGAAGTAGCGAACGATCTCAGGGAACGGCGCCGGACCCGTCACCGTGCCCAAAAGGTAGTGGGTGTGTTCGACGTTGGCGACCCAATCCCGCAGCGCCTCGTTGATCGCATCCTTCAACGTGCGGGCCCCCACGCTGACCGGAACCACCTTGGCCCCAAGCAATTCCATGCGGGCCACGTTTAGCGCTTGCCGCTCGGTATCAACCTCGCCCATGTAGACGACACACTCTAGACCGAACAGTGCCGCAGCGGTCGCCGTCGCAACCCCGTGCTGACCAGCCCCGGTCTCGGCAATCAGCCGCGTCTTTCCCATCCGCACGGCGAGGAGTGCTTGCCCCAACACGTTGTTGATCTTGTGGCTGCCGGTGTGATTCAGGTCTTCTCGCTTGAGAAGGACCGTGGCTCCGCCACACCGCTCGGCGAATTTGGGAACCGAAGTGAGCGGGCTGGGCCTCCCCACGTAATCGTGAGCGAGCCGCTCCACTTCCGCGAGGAAGGCCGTGTCGGTCTTGGCGGCCTTGAACTCCGCGTCCAGTTCGTCTAGGGCCTCCATCAGGGCCTCGGGAACAAAACGACCGCCGAACTGGCCAAAGTGGGTGAACGGATCAGTCACAACTAGTCCTTGAAGTTACACAATGAGGGATGGACCCCAGTCGTCACGAGTTCGTGCACTGCAGCCACCGGATCTGCACCGGTCACGAGGGCCTCCCCAACCAGAACCGCGTCAGCTCCGTCATGGGCATATGCCAGCAGATCGTGTGGACCGCGGACGCCAGACTCGGCGATCTTGATGCACTGTGGCGGGATGTGGGGAGCGACCCGACCGAACACGGAACGGTCGACTTCGAGGGTCTTCAGGTCGCGGGAGTTGACCCCGATCAGTACCGCCCCCGCAGCCACCGCGCGCTGCACCTCGGCTTCGTCGTGCACCTCCACCAATGGCGTGAGCCCTAACGACTGGGCACGTTCGACCAAGCTCACGAGTGCTTCTTGGGGCAGCGCCGCAACGATCAACAAGACGACGTCCGCGCCGTAGGCCTTGGCTTCCCAGAGCTGATACGAGGTCACGATGAAGTCTTTGCGCAGGACCGGAATATCCACGGCGCCCCGCACCGAACAAAGGTCATCCAAGGATCCGCCGAAGCGGCGCTCCTCAGTGAGCACGCTGATCATGTGAGCCCCGCCGGATTCGTAGGCCGTCGCAAGCTCAGCGGGATCCGGAATTGTGGCCAGCGGACCTTTGGATGGGCTAGCCCGCTTGACCTCGGCGATGACCGAAACACCATCGGATCGCAGCGCAGCAACTGCGTCTCTGGCTGGCGGGACGCGCCCCGCCCGCTCCTTAAGTTCGTCTAGCGAGGTTTCGGCCATGCGGCGATCCAGGTCTGCGCGCACGCCAACGATGATGTCGTCGAGGACCGTCACCTCACACCTCCCAACGAACTAAGGACTTCAAGGTATCGCTCTAACTGTAAGCGACGGACGGCGGGGTTCAGCTATGAGCGTGCTGCTCCGCGGTCGGGGCGAGCGGGAAGGAAACCTCGAATGCGGCCCCGCCCTCTGCCGACGGATGCACCGTGGCAACACCTTTCATGCGCGCAGCCAGACTGCCGACTAAGGCCAGTCCCAAGCCGGACCCGACGGGGCGGACCCCTTGGTAACGTGCGAACAGGGCGGCTGGCTCAAAGGCCACTTTCATGTCATCTGCAGTGAGCCCCGGACCACCATCGCGGACAGCAACCACGGCTTCCCCCTCTCGCACAGCTAACGAGAGCACGATGGGTTTGCCCGACGGGGTAACCCGCAGCGCATTCTCGGCGAGGTTATCGATGATCTGGCGCAGACGGACCGGATCGGTTTGGACGAGCACCTGCTGGGGGCAGATTTCGGCGGTGAAAGGAACACCCTCGCGTTCACACCGGTTGGCCCACACCTCCGCAGCGGCCGTGACCAAGTCACGCAGATCTAAGGTCACCGGGTTAATGGAGAAGTCGACGGCCCGTAGGCGCGCCAGTACGAGTAGATCTGCCACGATGCGGTCCAAGCGCTCCGACTCATCCAGCATGATCTGGCCGGTACGCTGCACGTCCGAACTGTCCACCAACTCATCGGCCAACGCTTCGGCGTATCCCCGGACTGCGGTCAACGGCGTGCGCAGCTCGTGACTCACGGAAAGCAAGAAATCGCGCTGCCGACCCTCGCTGACGGCAAGCGCCGCCGATAGATTGTTCAACGACGTTGCGATATCGGCCACCTCGGTCGGCCCACTGGGATCTACCTGGAGTCCGCGTTCCCCCGAAGTGAGCCGTTCTGCCGTATCTGCGGCCCGTCGCAACGGCTTGGTGACACGTCGCGACACGAGGTAACCGACCGCAACGGCCACGGCCACCCCAATCAGCAGAGCCACCACGAGCCGTTGGATCGCCTCGTCCGCGGGTTCGGTCGCCACCAAATCCGGGGTGCGGAGCACCAGTCCATACGTCCCGTCGATTGGCCGCGCCGCCACGAAAAAATCCGCACCGTTCACGGTCATCTGGGTGGAGACTTCCTCACCCTCAATGATCGCAATTTCCAGTTCCGAATCCACGCCCGGAGCAGGCGGCAGTTCCGGGCCAACCACAAATGCACTGACCTGCTGGGAGTTCAATAGGTCCTCAATGCGCCGCGTGGAACCTGGTGAGCCGGGTCGCTGTAATGCTTGAACTGTCACGTCAGCTAGCCGGTCCAGATTTGCTTGCGCCTGAGCCTCCGCGGCACCGGTGATCAGCGGAATACTGACCGCCGTGGTGACGACCGCGGCCATGATGGCGACGCCGACACTGAGCAAGACAAAGCGACCCGAAAGGGTGCTCAGAAAACCAGTCCGGCTAGTTCCCGCCATCGTCGGCGCCCGCCGGTTCGGAAACCGCGTAGCCCACGCCACGCACGGTTCGAATGGGGCTGAGATCGCCCAGTTTGCCACGCACCTGAGCCACGTGGACGTCCACTGTTCTGGTGCCTACCGCCGCTGCGTAGCCCCACACTTCGGAGAGCAACTGGTCGCGGGAGAACACCCGCCCAGGCTTGGACATCAAGTGTGCCAACAGGTCAAACTCCGTGGCCGTCAAATCGATGGCGGATCCCTGCAGCAGGACCCGGCGCGCCGCGAGATCCAACTCGACGGCGCCAACGCGCAGAACTTCACCCTCAGCCTGCGGCCCGGCCGCCCGCCGCGCAGCCGCTTTCACCCGCGCCACTACCTCGCGCGGGCTGAACGGCTTGGTGATGTAGTCGTCGCCGCCCATCTCTAGGCCAAGGACGCGATCAACCTCATCGTCTCGCGCCGTACAGAAGAGCACAGGCACCCAGTTGTTCTCGGCACGCAGGCGACGGCAGACTTCGGTGCCATCGATGCCGGGCAGACCAACATCAAGGATGACGGCCACCGGACGTTGGCTCTGCGCATCGGCCAAGCCAGCCTCGCCGTCTCGAGCTACCGAAACCCCAAAGCCTTCGCGGGTCAGGTACATCTTGAGGACGTCTGCAATCGCAGGTTCGTCTTCAACAACGAGCACCAAACCACGCGATGGTTCGGGTTGGTTAGTCATGGAGCCTGGGGGTCAGGAGGCCTTGGGCTTCAAGCCCATGCCCATCATGGACATGACCCGGCCGGTGATCGCGCCAATGATTCCCAAGGCCACGCCGCCAACCCAGAACAGCGGCCAACTCCCAATGACAACACCAATCGTGCCAAGGACGAAGGCAATCATAATGATGGAAACGGCCGTCCACGCGGCTGGGGTCTGCCCGTGGTTATTGTGAATTTCGGTTCCCGCAGTGGTCTGTGCGCCACTCTCGTTGGCCATGTCTGCCTCGCAATCCGCTCGTATCTGGTCATTTGTTGGGCTCTGATCCGGGTAACTGCCGAACCCAGATTCCGCAAGTCTACCGTCGCTATGTCTTGACCATAGTGGCTGCAGAGGCAATGGCGTTGAGAACCGCCGCAGCCTTGTTGCGGCTTTCCTCTTCCTCCAACTCTGCCACCGAATCTGCAACAAGCCCCGCGCCCGCCTGCACGTGGGCCGTGCCGTCGGCAATCACTGCGGTGCGGATGGCAATGGCTGTGTCTAGATCGCCGGAGAAATCCAGGTAGCCGACCGCTCCCGCATACAACCCACGTCGGGCGGGCTCGAGTTCTTCGATGATCTCCATCGCCCTAGGTTTGGGAGCCCCAGAGAGCGTGCCAGCCGGGAAGGTGGCGGCTAGGGCATCGTAGGCCGTTTTGCCGTCAGCCAGGCTTCCGACCACGGTGGAGACCAAGTGCATCACGTGGCTGTAGCGCTCGACCTGCATGAACTCCACCACATCGACCGTACCGGGCTGGCACACCCGACCGAGATCGTTGCGACCCAAGTCCACAAGCATGAGATGTTCTGATCGCTCTTTGCTGTCCGCTAGGAGATCCTCAGCGAGTTGCTGATCCTGTTCCGGGTCGGCCGAACGTGGCCGAGTGCCGGCGATCGGGTGCAGCATACAGCGCCGATCCTGCACCGTGACCAAGGCTTCCGGGGATGAGCCCACGACGTCAAAAGCCACATGCGAGGACAGGGCTGATCCGTCAGGGTGTGGTTCTGGCAGCCGGATCAGATACATGTAGGGACTGGGATTAGTCGCGCGCAGCACCCGGTAGACATCCAAGGCCGTAGCTGGACAGGGTGCTTCGAAGCGCTGGGACAAGACAATCTGGAACGCATCACCGGCCCGGATGTACTCCCGCGATGTCTCGACATCGGCAAGGTACTTCTCTCTGCCAGATCGGGACGCGGCCGGCGGGGCCGCCACGACATCAAAGGTTGTTGCCCCATGACGGACACCTTGCGCCAGATCAGCGCTCATCGCGGCGATTCGCTCACAAGCATCCGCATAGTTGCGGTTCAACTGCGCGTCTGAAGCATCCGGATCGTTAAAGGTGTTGGCGATCAGCAGCACCGTGCCGTCGGTATGGTCCAACACCGCGAGGTCACTGGCCAACAGCATGGCGATTTCAGGGAAGTTCAACTCGTCAGGGTTGGTGTCGGGGAGTCGCTCCCACCGGCGAACGGCATCGTAGCCGATCGCGCCCACCATGCCCGACGTGAACGGCGGCAGGCCGGGCACCCGCTCGGAGTCTAAGGCGGCCACGATATCCCGTAGCTGGCCGAGCGGATCGGTTCCGGTGGGTTCAGCCACCGGCAGCGAGCCGACCCAACGGGCCTCGCCGGCCACCTCGGTCAACATGGCACGGCACCGGACGCCTACAAAGGAGTAGCGGGACCACGAGCGACCGTTTTCCGCCGATTCCAGCAAGAAGGTTCCGGCCCGTTCATCAGCAAGGGTTTGGTACAGCCCCACGGGCGTGAATCCATCAGCCAGCAACCGTCTGGTCACAGGAAGCACACGTCGGCTGCGCGACATATCAGCAAACTCGCTGGCAGCTGGGGCGATATGGCCATCGGCTAGCGGGATGAGTCTGTCACTGTCGTGGTCGTGGGAAGCCGCCGAACTGGCGTGCAGCGGTTGGTCTGCAGCGGGCGTCATGCGCAGGTCACCGCCTGTTCGAAGACCTCGCGGCCGGTAAAACATGACTGGGTTCCGGTGTGGCAGGCCGGCCCGGTTTGCTCGACAGTCAGCAAGATGGTGTCGCCGTCACAGTCCAAGGAAACACTGCACACGGCCTGCGTGTGTCCGGAAGTTTCACCCTTGACCCACAGCTCGTGTCGGCTGCGTGAAAAGTAAGTTGCGCGGCCTGTTTCCAGGGTGCGTAGCAGTGCCTGTGGGTTCATCCACGCGAGCATCAAGACCTGGCCATTGGTGGCGTCCTGCGCAATTGCCGGCACCAGGCCAGCTTCGTTGAACTGCACTTGGCTCAGAATTTCCGGGCCGGTCTTGGTGTTGCTTGCCATGACTCCATGATGCCTGCAATCAGCCGGGATTGAGACCAACATTCAGGGGAGTCGTCACGCACCTCTGTTTAATGTCCTAACATGGCGGCGTGTCAGCAATCGATCTTGCCCGTGCCGAACGCGCCGCTCTGTGTGACCTCCTAGATGAGGTGGGGCCCGATGCGCCGACCCTTTGCGAGGGGTGGACCACGCGAGACTTGGCCGCTCACCTGGTTGTCAGGGAGGGCCGGGTGGATGCAGCTTTGGGCGTTCTCGGGGGACCGTTAGCGGCTTGGACAGAGAAGGTCCAAAACGACGCCGCCTCGCAACCCTTCGACAAGTTGGTCAACCTGGTGCGATCGGGGCCGCCGATCTGGTCGCATTTCCGGGTGCCTTTCGTAGACGGACAAATGAATACGATCGAGTTCTACGTGCACCATGAGGATGTACGGCGCCGCCAGAGCGACTGGTCAGCGCGCGACTTGAACCAAGCCCTCTCCAATTTCCTCTGGGATCGCATCAAACTCAGTGGCCGGTTGTACTTCAACAATGTGAAGGGTGGAGTCACCCTAATACGCACTGATGGCCCCGACGGTGAGCCAGAGGAACACCGGGCCAAGAGCGGCGAGCCAATGATCACCATCACTGGCCCTGCCGGAGAGATCGTGCTGCTGGCCTACGGCCGCCAAGAGTCTGAGGCACTGGTAGAGGGCGATCCCCAAGCCGTGGCGGCTTTCCAGGAAACCCGCCTGCGTGTAGAGGATGAAGAGATGCTGCTAGAGGGTGAAGACGACTAGGCAACTTGATGCCGGACCGGGAAGCCGTCCCGCTCCAACGCCCCCTTGACCTGCGGAATCGTCAAGACACCAAAATGAAACACGCTGGCTGCTAGTAAGGCGTCGGCGCCAGCGCGTGCAGCCGGCGCGAAATCGGCCAGTCTTCCCGCGCCACCGCTGGCAATTATCGGGACATCACAGACCGCTCGCGCCAGGGCCGTTAACTCTAGGTCGTAGCCCTGTTTCGTGCCATCGGCGTCCATCGAGTTGAGCAGGATCTCCCCCGCACCCAACTCCACTGCCTGCACGATCCATTCCAGGGCGTCCTGTCCGGCGCTGCGTCGACCGCCGTGCGTGGTCACCTCGAAGCCGCTAGGTTGCTCCGGACTCCGCCGGGTATCCACGCTCAGCACCACACACTGCGCTCCGAAACGCTCGGCTGCTTCTCGCAGCAGTTCGGGTCGGGCCAAGGCGGCCGTGTTGACACCAACCTTGTCTGCACCCGCACGAAGGAGGCGATCAAAGTCCGCCACCGTACGCACCCCACCCCCGACCGTGAGTGGGATGAACACCTCGGCCGCGGTGCGCCGCACCACCTCATACATTGTCTCCCGGCCGCCACTGCTCGCGGTGATGTCCAGAAACACCAGTTCGTCCGCACCTTGATGGCCGTAAAGCGCA
>JAHZKU010000139.1 GCA_022600255.1 Actinomycetes bacterium
GGCCCGACTGGCGCCAACCACGCTCTCGGCGCGTTGTTGGGCCGATCGAGCCAGATCCAGCCAAAGGGGCGGCACTCCCAAATCTAACGCCACTTGGATTCGCGCTTGCCGATCTACGTTCTCGGGAATCTGCAGGCGCAGATAGTCAAGGGGCTGCACATCAACAAGGCGTACCAGCAGCGTTGGGATGTCGGATTCGGCAATGCCGTCCCGCAAGGTTCGTGAGTGATCCCAGATCCAGTCTTGGTGCCGGATCGCTGACAGATTCTCGGTGACCAGTTCGGTGGCCGCGTGGAAGCGAGCCACGTCTTGGGCTTGGACATCTGGGTCGGCCGCGTAGAGCTCACCCATTCGCAACAGCAGCTGAGCGAGCATCAGTTGCAGTGCATCCCCCCGCTCCAGTGGATTCGGATCTAGGTCTCGATTCGTGGACCGGCTGCTGCGCCGCGGGTTGGGTTGCTCGACCAACTGAGAGCGGAGGGTCCGGGCCACCCCTGGATCGGCAAGACAACTGGCCAGGGAATGGTCCCCGAACCCAGCGGGCACCCGCACGTCGATTGCTTGCGGGAAGCGGGGTCCAATCGGTCGACCCCCCGTGACCGGGTCCTGCGGATTGTAGACATTGATCCAACCGGCGACGTGATCGTAGGGGAAATGATCGCGTAGCTCGAGGGTGTCATTGGGGATTTGCCGTCTGGCCAAGGACGACGCTGCAGTGACCAGGAGCTGAACCCGCAACCCGTCCGGGAGGTGCCGCAGCAGATCCAGCGCCACCAAGGCGCCCAGACTATGACCGACAACAACCACTTCGGACGTCTGAGGCGGCAGGCTGGCTAGGACGCGCTGTCGAACGGCCCGGCGGCGGGCAGCGTCTGCGGTGTAGGCGGCGACCTCCTCGTAGAGGAACTGCATCACGAATTGCTCGCCGAGCGCGTCGATCAGGCCAGGCACTCTGCCGAAGCCGCGCCGGGAATCGTCCCAGACGGATCGCGACCCCAACAGTTGCAGCTGCTCGTGGAGCTGCGACTGCCGAGCTTGATAGGCCCGCCGGCTCGGAGCCTGGGAAACCGCGTTTGTGGGCATGGGGCTAGCGCCGCCCGGCTCGGATGGGGTCTGGTTGAGCAGGTCTAGATATTTGGGCGCGATGATCAGAGGGTCTGTGGGGCCTAGCCCGGCAACCCAATCTCGCCGCGAACCGTCATCACCCACCCCGTGCAGGTAGAGCAGGGACGTCATGGCATCTGAAAGTTCTCATCTTCTGACCGATCCCCGGCATCGGAGGTGACCTCGGAGCTAGTGGGGACCTCCGGCGGTGAGCGAAACACCCAGATCCAGAAACTTGCTGAGAAAGCCAGCAGAAACAAACCGGTCCACAAACTGATGTTGATGCCCGCGGCCTTGTTGATCTCTTCGGGGCTGGCAAAGACTCCGGTCAGTGTCACGATCACACCAAAAATGGCGAACAGGCTGGCGATCACGAATCGCAAATCCATCAAGCGGGCGTATTTCTTGGCGCGGCGCAGGTCGTCGTCGGTGGGCTGGGACTGCGTCACGACTACAACCTACCTTCTCTCAACGGCGAAATCTGACAACTGAAAACGGCTAAATGACAAGGAAGATCGAGTACATCCCCAGACTGAGTGCGATTGCGGCACCACCCAGAACTGGTGGCCGCTTGAACCAAGGTTCCGGTTCGGTCATGATGGGACGCTCCTCTAGGCCCTTGACTAATCCAACGAGTTGTTTCTCAGGCACCGGTGCAGTCTTAACCGAGACAGCGACCGTGACAACAAGGTCGACCGCGCCCGCAACGATGCCCATCCACATCGCCTGCTGGAAATTCGAGCGGAAGAACTCTGGTTCAACGACCGCAAAGGCCCACAACCCCCCAGCCGCCAGGATGCCCGACACAAGCCCATAGAACCCGCCCCACGCGGACGTTCGCTTCCAGAACATCCCCAAGATGAACGTCACAAACACCGGAGCTTGGAAAAACGAGAACAAGGTCTGCAGGTATTCATTGATGTTGTTGTAACTAGCCGCGATGAATGCCGTGCCAATACCACCAATGACACCGGCCACCGTTAACCACCGACCAAACCGCAAGTAGTAGCGGTCCGGCTTGTCCTTCACGAAATAGCTCTGCCATAAGTCATAGGTCACCACGGTGTTGAAGCTAGAAACGTTCGCCGCCATCCCGGCCATAAAGGCCGCTACAAGACCTGTCACGGCCACCCCAAGCACACCCGTGGGCAGGAATTCGCCCATCAGGAGGGGGATGGCGTTGCTGTAGGACAACGAGGAGTCCTGGGAGTCATCTCCGAGCCCCTCAATCGTGAGGGCCGCAATGATGCCGGGCAGGATCACGATGAAGGGAATGAAGATTTTCGGGAAAGCTCCAATGATGGGCGCGCGACGCGCGGCATTCATGTTCTTTGCAGACATCGCGCGCTGCACCTCGGCGAAGTTGGTGGTCCAGTACCCGAAGCTGAGAATGAACGCCTGACCCAAGATGAGTCCCACCCAGTCACCGATGGGGTTGGCCGTGTCACCAGTGGCGTCAATGGCCGTGCCAGACCACGGCTGGGTCCAGTAGGTGGGGTAGTCCGAGAGTCGGTCCATTACTTCGCCCGGGCCACCCACTGCAATCACGCCGACGATCGTTAGCGGGATCAGACCGGCAATGATGACGAAGAACTGCATGACCTCGTTATAGATAGCCCCGGTCAAACCGCCGACTAGGATGTAGGCCAGCACTAGCATCGCGGCCACGACGATCGCCGGTGCCAGACTCCAGCCCAATAGGGCCCGCAGGACAATCGCCAAGGAGTAAAGGTTCACACCGGCGATCAGTACTGCTGACAGCGCGAAGGACGAGGCGTTCACCAAGTGGGTCGGCTTGTTGTAGCGCCGCTTCAAATACTCCGGAACACTCTTGAGCTTCGCGCCGTAGTAGAACGGCATCATCACGACGCCGAGGAACACCATTGCCGGAATGGCGCCGATCCAGTAGTAGTGCACGCTGGCCCAGCCATACTGCGCACCGTTGGCGGCGAAGCCCAGAATCTCGATCGCACCTAGGTTCGCCGAGATGAAGGCTAGGCCGGCAATCCAAGCCGGGATCGAACGCCCCGCTTGGAAGAAGTCCTTACTGGACTTCACCGATCGCTTGACGATCCAGCCGATCCCAAGCACAAACGCGAAGTAGGTGAACAGCAGGAGATAGTCAACGAAGTGCATATCCAGCATCGCAGCTTCGGCGTTGACCGCCTCGGCGACGACGCTGGTCATCTATCCTCCTGCGAAATACCGGTTCCTGCGGAATCATGGCAGTGGGCGAGTATGGCTGTCCTGATCTAGACCCGCAACGCGCCGATCCGCGTCCGACTTGCCGGTTTTGTCGGCAGTGCGGGCTTCCGGTCTTGCAGAATAGGGTGAGGTTGGACCAGCTAACGTTTGGGTGGCCGCTCACCCAACGTTGGGCAAACGGGATCGTCGAGTCGAAGTTGTCGAAGTGCGCCGCAGATGTGGCATGAAGAAGGATGAGGGAACATGCAGGAAGTAAAACTGGCTAGCCGATCCATGGAGGATCTTGTCGCAGTCATTCCGGCTGACCGGATCAAACGCTTGGTGGATGTGGTGGCCCCCAAGATGCGGGACCAGTTCAACGGAGACCAGATTATCAACGTCAATTCCACAGCCAGTGGCGGCGGGGTTGCGGAGATGCTGCACGTTCTCCTACCGCTGACGCTGGGCGTTGGGATACCAACGCGGTGGTTCGTACTGGATGGCGAGCCGGAGTTCTTCGCCCTCACCAAACGGCTCCATCATCGACTGCATGGCAACAAAGGCGACGACGGCGAACTCAGCACCGTTGAGCAAGGCCTCATGGCCGGTGTCGTGGCACGCAACGCCAAGGAGTTGCTGGACCAGGTACATCCAGGGGATGTCGTCATTCTGCACGATCCCCAGCCCGCCCCCTTTGCGGCGATTCTGCGGGAGCGGGGTATCCCCGTAGTGTGGCGCTGCCACGTCGGCATTGACCACGATAACGAGTACACCGATCAGGCCTGGAAGTTCCTGCGCACGTTCTTGGAAGGCAACGTCGACGAGTACGTGTTCACTCGCTCGTCCTACGCTCCGGACTGGGTGCCGCCGGAGAAACTGCGTGTCATCAAACCCAGCATCGATC
The DNA here is from genome assembly GCA_022600255.1 of Actinomycetes bacterium. Lineage (GTDB taxonomy): Bacteria > Actinomycetota > Actinomycetes > S36-B12 > JAHZKU01. Next base: position 4,193 of record JAHZKU010000139.1, read on the forward strand.
CACTGGCTCCCAAGAATCAGGATCTACCTGCCGAATCCGTACTGGGCGCGCTGCAGGGCGCCGGCGTGGTCTCCGGAGACGGCTTCGGTTCGGCGTCCTTCATCCGATCAGACGGCTCGACCGCTCCCTTCACGATGCGCGCAGAGATTGTCGAGTCTGGCCCACCGCCTTCGCCAGAGACGCCACTCATCGTGCAGGTCTCGCGTTGGGATCCCCTGAAAGACATGTCTGGGGTCATGCGTGGGTTCGTGGATCACATTGCCCCCGAGACCGATGCACATCTGGCATTGGTGGGCCCCTCAAATGCTGCGGTCAAGGATGATCCGGAAGGGCAGCTCGTCCTAGACGGGATCATCGAGACGTGGCGGGCCTTGCCGGAGGACGTCCGAGACCGAATTCACTTGGTCAGCTTGCCCATGGACGACCCCGAGCAGAACGGGGCCTTGGTGAATGCCATTCAGCGCCACGCGGCGGTGGTTGTGCAGAAAAGCCTCGCCGAAGGCTTTGGGCTCACCGTCACCGAAGCGATGTTCAAGGGCCGCCCCGTTGTGGCATCGGCTGTGGGTGGCATTGTGGATCAGATTGACGACCAAGTCAGCGGCGTTTTGGTCTCGGATCCCCGCGACCTGAAGGCCTTTGGTAACGCAGTGGTCCATGTGTTGAAGGATCGGGAGTGGGCGGATCGGCTCGGTCGGGCCGCCCGCCAGCGCGCTATTGACGTGTTCCTGCCCGACACCAGTTTGGATCTGTGGAACGACACCGTCGTGTCCGCCCGAATGGCCGGCACAGCCACCTGAGAATCAGTGGCACACTGACCGCCTGCAAGAATGGGTGGATCCGCCGGGGTGGCCGGGTTGCTTGGGGAGGTTTCGTTGACGGCTGTGCTGAACACCAGTATTGATCCCAATAGTGCTGAGTATCGGTCGAACTGGGACTTCCACGCTGGACTCAGTGATGAGCTACGTTCCCGACTGCAGGCAGCGGCGTTGGGCGGATCGGAGCGCTCTCGAGCCAAGCACACCGCGCGCGGAAAACTGCTGCCCCGTGAGCGTGTCAACGAACTCGTAGACCCCGGCTCGCCGTTCTTGGAGCTGTCCGCGCTGGCCGCATCCGGGATGTATGACGATGAGACGCCGGCGGCGGGGATCATCACAGGCATCGGGCGAGTCAGTGGCCAGTTGTGCATGATCATTGCCAACGACGCCACGGTCAAGGGCGGCACGTATCTGCCCATGACCGTCAAGAAGCATCTGCGCGCCCAAGAAATCGCCGCACAGAATCGGTTGCCCTGTATTGCGCTTGTGGATTCTGGTGGTGCATTCCTACCGATGCAGGATGAAGTGTTTCCAGACCGCGACCACTTCGGGCGCATCTTCTACAACCAGGCCCAGCTTTCCGCGATGGAAGTGCCTCAGATCGCGGCCGTGATGGGGTCGTGTACCGCCGGGGGAGCCTATGTTCCCGCGATGAGTGACGAAGCCGTGATCGTGCGCAATCAAGGCACCATCTTCCTGGGTGGACCGCCGCTTGTGAAAGCGGCGACTGGCGAGATCGTCACAGCCGAGGACTTGGGGGGCGGCGATCTCCACTCCCGTACCTCGGGTGTGACCGACCATCTGGCCAACAGTGATGCAGACGCGCTGCGAATCCTGAGAGAAATTGTGGCAACTTTCCCCGATCCGCCATCGGTGCCGTGGGCGTTGCGCGAGAGTGTGCCACCCCGCTATGACACAGAGTCGATCTACGGTGTCGTTCCTCAGGAGAATCGGACCCCCTACGACGTCCGAGAGATCATCGCCCGGCTCGTCGATAATAGTGAGTTCACCGAATTCAAAGCAGAGTATGGCACCTCCCTCGTCACCGGGTTCGCGTGGATTCACGGCAACCCGGTGGGCATTGTTGCCAACAACGGCATTCTGTTCTCTGAGTCCGCGCAGAAGGGCGCCCACTTCATTGAACTGTGTGACCAGCGCAAAATTCCACTCCTGTTCCTGCAGAACATCAGCGGCTTTATGGTTGGTCGTGAGTACGAGGCTGGTGGCATCGCCAAACACGGCGCCAAGATGGTCACCGCCGTTGCCTGCGCTCGAGTACCCAAGCTCACCGTCGTGGTGGGGGGATCGTTCGGCGCGGGCAACTATTCGATGTGTGGGCGCGCCTACTCGCCACGCTTCCTGTGGATGTGGCCCAATGCACGCATTTCGGTGATGGGTGGCGAACAGGCGGCTTCGGTACTGGCCGAGGTGAGACGGGACCGCTTCGAAGCCAAGGGAGAGCAGTGGGCGTCGGCGGATGAAGAAGCGTTCAAAGATCCAATCCGCACCTCGTATGAGGAGCGGGGAAATCCCTACTATGCGACCGCCCGGCTGTGGGATGACGGTGTGATCGACCCAATCCAGACCCGCACTGTGCTCGGTCTGGCGCTGGGCGCCTGCGCCAACGCCCCGCTAGAACCGATTTCGCGCGGTGTTTTCCGGATGTGAGGCAATGTGTTCAATAAGGTCCTGATCGCAAACCGCGGGGAGATCGCCGTTCGGGTGATTCGCACGCTCCGCAAGATGGGCATCAAGTCCGTGGCCATCTACAGTGAGGCCGATGCCAACGCGCTACATGTGCGCCTCGCGGACGAGGCCGTCAACGTTGGACCGGCACCAGCGACGGAGTCGTACCTCAGCATCCCCAACGTGATTGCCGCGGTGGTCAGCACCCAAGCCGAAGCAGTACATCCGGGGTACGGGTTTCTGAGTGAGAACGCTGATTTTGCCCGAGCATGCGCCGATGCGGGCGTGGTCTTCATCGGCCCTCCAGTGGCAGCGATTGCCGCGATGGCCGACAAGATTGCGGCAAAAAACACCGTCGCCGCGGCGGGGGTTCCGGTCGTGCCGGGACGCCATGATCCAGACATGGACGATGCGGCCGTGCTCGCCGCCGTCGCCGAGGTGGGTTACCCGGCTTTGCTGAAGCCCTCCGCCGGCGGAGGTGGCAAGGGAATGCGCCTTCTACGCGAGGGGGATGACGTTGCCGCAAGCATCGTATCCTGCCGCAGAGAAGCTCTGAGTTCCTTCGGCGACCAGACACTTCTCGTAGAACGATTTGTGGAACGTCCGCGCCACATTGAGATTCAAGTCCTCGCCGACAACTATGGGGCCGTCGTCTACTTAGGCGAACGCGAGTGCAGCCTCCAACGACGGCACCAGAAGGTCATCGAAGAAGCTCCATCACCGGTGGTCACCCCCCAACTCCGGCAACAGATGGGGGTAGCGGCCGTGGAGGCGGCCCGATCATGCGGGTACTCCGGCGCCGGCACGGTCGAGTTCATCGTCTCCAGCGAGGATCAGTCTGACTTCTTCTTCCTCGAAATGAACACGCGACTGCAAGTGGAGCATCCTGTTACCGAGGAGATCACCGGCCTCGACCTCGTTGAGCAGCAGTTGCGTGTCGCTGCCGGTGAATCATTGGCCCTGCGCCAAGACGAGATCGTGTTGACCGGACACAGCATCGAGGCGCGCATCTATGCAGAAAACCCGCGGGCCGGCTTCATGCCAAGTGCGGGTCGGCTGCTGTTGGTAGCCGAACCGGCAGATGCAGCCGACCAAGACTCCCAGATTCGGGTCGACACTGGCGTGCAAACGGGCGACACCATCAGTACCCACTACGACCCCATGCTCGCCAAGATCATCAGCCATGGCGCAGATCGGGCAGAAGCAATTCAGCGGTTAGATCGGGCGCTAGCAGATACGGCTTATCTCGGGATCGACACGAACGTGGCATACCTGCGCGCGCTGCTGGCCCGGCCTGACGTCCAAGCCGGTGATCTTCACACAGGCTTGTTAGATGAGATCGCCGCGCAAGCTCAGCCAACGCCGCAACCAACCGGCTCTGCGCAACTCTGCGCCGTCACCATGCAGCGACTCCTTGCCCAGGCCGAGAATGGTGGGCAGGGCGATCTTGACGCGCGACCTGTCTCGCGCCGCCCACTCGGCTCACCATGGGAATCCACCAGCGGGTGGCGACTCGGGGAGCACGAGTGGATTCGCAGTGTGCTGCAGCCCAAGGATGAAGATAGCTTGACCACGGCAGTGCGCGGGCGGCCCAACAACGCCGAAATTCGGATCGGCGAAGATCTCGCTCACCACAGCCGCGTCAGCCAAACCGGCCCGCGACTCTGCCTGCAGGTCGATGATGAGTTGCACAGGTTCTGGTTCGCCCGGGATAAGAATGTGGTCTGGCTGGCCGCTGACGGACACAGCCATCGCATCACAGAACTGGATCTACTGGACGCTGAAGCCGCCGGCGCAGCCGACGTGGGCTATGGCCCCGTTCGCAGCCCAATGCCTGGGACAGTCATCGATGTCAACGTGACGGTGGGGGATCAGGTCGGCGAGGCGCAGGTACTGGTGACAGTAGAAGCGATGAAGATGGAACACGCCGTGAAAGCCGTCAGTGCGGCGCTGGTCAGCGGTGTCCCAGTCCAAGTCGGTGACCAGGTCGCCCTAGACGATCCGCTAGTGGTGTTGTCACCAATTGATGGCGAGGCCACGCCATGAGTGGCACCCAATTGCCCGAGGTGGTGCCCGCTAGCGGCATGCCAGCCTCGGTCACGATCTGGGAGGTTGGTGCCCGAGATGGACTGCAGAATGAGACCACGGTCCTGAGCGCGCAGACCAAGATTGAGTTCATCAACCGGCTGGCGGCCACTGGTCTGCCTATCGTGGAGGCCACCAGTTTCGTGCGCCCAGAGTGGGTGCCCCAACTCGCTGATGCCGAAGATGTAATGGCGGCCTTGCCACTGGATGAGGCCGTGCGATACCCGGTGCTAGTGCCGAACCTGGCGGGGTTGGAACGTGCCGACGCTGCCGGTGTTCGAGACATCGCTGTGTTTGCGAGTGCCACGGAAACCTTCGCGAAGAAGAATCTGAACCGGACGCTCGGCGAGCAAATGAACATGTTCGCCCCGGTCATCCAGGAGGCCAAGGCGCGGGGTATGTCGGTTCGTGGGTACGTGTCGATGTGTTTCGGGGATCCGTGGGAGGGCGTCGTCGCTAAGTCACAGGTCGTCTCTGTCTGTGGCCAACTGCTAGCGGCTGGGTGCGACAGCATCAGTTTGGGCGACACGATTGGCGTCGCCACCCCTGGCCAGGTGCACGAACTCATCACCGATGTAACCCGGTTCGTAGATATCGCAGCGCTTGCGGTGCATTTTCACGATACCTACGGTCAGGCGTTGTCCAACACCTACGCCGCACTGCAAGCTGGTGTCACCACAGTTGACTCCAGTGCCGGGGGATTGGGTGGTTGCCCCTATGCGAAATCGGCAACGGGCAACCTGGCCACCGAGGATCTGGTTTGGATGTTGGATGGGCTGGGCATTGCTACCGGTGTGGACCTAGCCAGCCTGGTGCAGACCAGTCGGTGGCTGGCTGATGAACTCGGTCGTCCCAGCCCGAGTCGCGTTGTCCGGGCGCTTTCTTGACGCTCATCGCGGGACCTACGCGAAGTTCAAGATGACCATGAGTGTCAGCGCAAGGACCGCAACCGATACAACAATCATCCGAGCTTTCAACGCTCGGGACGCGCTGGGCATCTGCATGGGAACTGATTCGAAATCCGCTGGCCCTGCGCCCGGCGTTGCTTCATCCGGTCCGGCCATGCTGGCCATGGCGGTCTGAGACATCCCAGCGCCAACCGGCACCGGTTCCGGCTCCCGCGTTTTGGCCAACACCGTGATCATGCCGTGTTTCATATGGTTAGAGACCATCCACCAGTTCATTGGGTAGGCGGCCGCGAACCCCCCCACTAGGGACATGGACATGATGAACCAGAACTGGGGCTGGGTGGGATCGCTGCCCCCGGAGACCTGAGGCATCCAGAACTTTGAGACCAGGAGCATCCCGGACATCAGGCAGTTCATCGACAAGAACTCGGGCAGAAAAGTCATCTTGAGCGACTTCCTGTAGTCACCGTCGGCCATGTCTTTCATCGCGAAGGCTTGGAAATAGCCCCAGCCGAAGCTGAATCCGAGCATGTACTCCAACGCGAAGTCGGGCCAGAAGGTCAGAGTAAGGGCGGCGCCGATCGCCGCGCCAAAGATGATGCCGATGCCATCACCGGCCGCACAATGCATCGTGGATCCAAGCACTTGCCGCCAGCGCACGCTCACGTACTGGGCGTGGGTTCCCTTGATCGGCTCGCGGCAGCCGAGCACGTAGAAGAAGGCGCCTATTGGCCCCGTGAACGCGGTCAGAATGACGAAGGCCCACTTCATGACGGTGGCCTCAGGGGTGGTGACGAAGATGTCTATTAGGACGAAGAGGAATGATGGGATCGTCAAGATCCACCAGAGCAACATCACACCGTCTAGCACAGCCTCGACCCTCTCACCTCGCTGGCCGGCTCCGGGGTGGACCGACCAGCAGCCGACTCATAGATACCCAGAACGTCGTCAACTACTGATGCTCAACATAACGCTCTGGCGGCACGCTCACTGAGTATCGGGAAATGTCCACCCCAGCCAGCCTCGCGGCGGCGGTCGAATGGCTGATCGGGTGGCGCGCTCCTCACGCGACTTCGCATCTCGGATCGGAAGCCGAGCCACGGTGATTGTTTCGGTGAAATGGGTCTTGGCAAACGACTGGATGCCCATCCCCAAGGCGATGGCGGCCCGGTCCCCAAATCTCAGGTGTCGATCATGGCCGAATCGTTCGCTGGTTCGGCCCGCAGCGTCTCGCCCGCGCTCTGGTACTAGGACAACATCGATCCCAATCTCGCGCCCGAGGGCGTTCTTGAGTCGGCCGAAGGCTAAGGACATGACGTCCTCGTCGTATTGGTTGCCAAACCGATCCGGGCGGGAGGTGGCCGTAATAATGCGAACCCGGCGGCCGGGCTGCATGGCGATTCTGCCAAGCAGCCAGGTGAGGCCATCCCCGGCGTCGCGCTCGTGCACATAGCGCCGTGCTGTCTGTAGTCCGACGTACTTGTCGTAGATCACCACCGGCTTGCCGGCTCGCACGAGTGGCTCCAACCGTTGCTCCCATTCGGTTTCGCGGTTGCCCCCTTCCCGCAGAGGGGCATCCAGCACACTCCGGGCGGCGAGCACAGTTGCAGTGCGCGTGGCCGTCGCGAGTCGACCAATTTCTACCAATCCGCCAGGGGTCCGGGCGGAGAAGTCTTCTGCCCGGACTCCGAGCAGGCGGGCCTGGTCGGTTTCTAAGAGAACCAATTGCAGGTCAGGGGCCATCCGTTCCTCCAGAACGTCCGGCTCTAGGACCTGGCCGAGGCCAGGGTTTGACTCGGGGTCGGCAATACTGACGCTGACACGTTTGGAAGAGAGTAACGCTTCCCAAGCCTTGGATAGGGTCGTCGGCAGGTTCCGAACGGCAGCCAGGAAACCGGCGAGGTCGGCCTCGGAGGTGAACACCAACCGGCCGTGTACGGCCAGATCCTCCAAGAGTTCCTCGTGAATTACGCGCTGCAGGGCGGGGTCGGCGGCGTTTTCCGAAAGCGCGGACGCGCCGATTCCGATGCCAAAGACTGCTCGGCCAGGGATTGGCGGCGGCGGAATGCTCATCGGTTTGCCAGGCCGGGCAGAACCTCACCAAGGCGATCGTCGAAGAAGTTACCCGGCCAACCGTCCACAATCTCACCCCCTGCATCGACTTCGAGGTTGCGGACAAACGCAGCGCCGTCCTCGTGGAGATCCACGTACAGAATCGCGAGGTCGGCGGGATCAAACGTGCCTTCACGAACGCGCCGCAGGATGCGTAGCACCAGATGTTCGCTGTGGGTTTCCACCAACACTTGGTTCTGTTTTTGCTGCACCGATTCGATGAAGAGATCGCCGGTCGCCGCCTGCAGTCTGGGGTGCAGGTGCACCTCAGGCTGCTCAACGATCACCATGGCATGTTCGGCGATCAAGGACTGGGTGATCACGGGCAGCAGTTGTCCGACGCCGTAGCCGACCGCGCGCGATGACACTAACACGGGCGGATCATGCCGCACGTCCTCTAGGGCCAAGACGGCGAAGTCACCAGCAGAGACCACGATGTCGTGTGACCGAGGGGATAACATCCGTACGCGGTAACCCAGTCCCATCCGGTCGCACCAGTCATTCACCTCTGCCACTAGGTCGGGGCGGTCGTAGAGCAGTTCGGCCATGTGCTCGCCGGCTGGGCCCACATAGTCATCCCAGCCCTGACCCACTCGGGTGGTGCGCTCCGCACGCGCCCGCATGGGACCGAGGAAAAACACCCGGGACAGGGTCTCGTAGAACTCTGGAGCAAGTTGCCGCGCAACGGCAGCTCCTTCTTGGCCACCCCAGGGTCGCGGGCCATCCACGTGGGACTGCAACTCGCCGTTGTCCACGTACATCCGCTCCCGCCGACCAGAGCGATGCTGGGCGTCCCAACGGAAGACCCCCGAACCTGCGTGACGGGACCCATCGGGGGCCCGCCAGCCGAACCCGAGCGTCATAGGCAGGGATTCGTCGTGCCGGTGGATGGCCATCCGGAACGTGCCGCCCTCCACAAGGTCACCGGACATGTTCAATACGTCCGGCCTAGCGGCGGTCTGCTGCAGCATGGGCATCACCGCCAGCAGACTCGATTTGCCGGCTGAGTTGGGCCCGAATACCAAGGTCAAGGGGGCAAGATCGACCGTCGTAGGATCAGGACGGTATGCGCGCAATCCGCCGATTGTGAGATCTGTTATCAGCACCTTCTCAGGATAACCGGCGCAATCCCATGAGGGCCGGGAAGCAGTGATATGGGATGCTATTGACTAGTGCATCGCCCACGATGGCTGTCTGAAAAGCCCGAGCATGGAGGCCTTCATGTCCAAACTCTCGCCCGAGTATGAGGCGCTTCGCAAGACCGTAGCGCAGTTTGCCACCGAGGCCGTTGCCCCGGTGATTGCTGAGCATTACGAGGCGCGCACCTTTCCCTATGAAGTCATCGCCCAGATGGGGGAGATGGGACTTTTCGGCTTGCCGTTCAGCGAGGAATATGGCGGCATGGGCGGCGACTACTTCGCCTTATGCCTCGCGATCGAGGAACTCGCTCGGGTCGATTCCTCGGTGGCCATCACCCTTGAGGCCGCCGTTTCCTTGGGCGCGATGCCCATCTATCGATTCGGGACAGCGGAGCAAAAGGCCAAGTGGCTGCCTGATCTCACCTCAGGCCGAGCGCTGGGTGCCTTTGGCCTGACCGAGGCGAGCTCTGGCTCGGACGCTGGCGACATCGCCACCACAGCAGTCTTGGATGGTGACGAGTGGGTCATCAACGGCGGCAAGGTGTTCATCACTAACGCGGGCACCGACATCACATCGCTGGTCACCGTGACAGCCAAGACGGGGGAGAACCCGGACGGTTCAGCGGAGATCTCGTCGATCATCGTGCCGGCTGGGACGCCGGGCTTCACGTTTGCTCCAAAGTATTCCAAGGTGGGCTGGAACTGCTCCGATACCCGGGAACTCTCTTTCGACGATGTTCGTGTGCCAGCCGAGAACCTGTTGGGGGAGCGTGGCCGAGGCTATGCGCAATTCCTGCGCATCCTGGATGAAGGTCGGATCGCGATCTCGGCGCTGGCCGTCGGGCTGTCCCAAGGCTGCGTGGATGAGTGTGTGGTCTATGCCAACCAACGAGAGGCTTTCGGCAAGCCGATTGGCAAGAATCAAGCCATCTCATTCAAAATCGCGGACATGGAGGCGAGTACGCACGTTTCCCGGCTTGCCTACTACGACGCAGGCGAAAAGCTCATTGCTGGTGAACCCTTCAAACATGAGGCGGCCATCGCCAAACTGGTATCAACCGAAGCTGCGGTGACAAACGCCCGCGAGGCCACCCAGGTCTTCGGGGGGTACGGCTTTATGAATGAATATCCGGTGGCCCGGTTCTGGCGCGACAGTAAGGTGCTGGAGATCGGTGAAGGCACCAGTGAAGTGCAACGCATGCTGATTGCGCGCCAACTCGGCGTCGGCTAGGTGGTTGGTCCAGACACTACGGCAGCGCCTCAATCCTCCCTGGAACTGGTATCTGCCGCCGGGGCGAGGGATTTGTCATCCTCGTCTGTCAGGTCAATCACGCCGTCGTCATCACCAAGGCCCTGAGAATCCGCCTGTTCGGCGGAGGTCGCAGTCTCCCGGGAATCCCGCGGACTGGGTACCGTGGCCGCTGGCTCGGAGTCGTCAGTCGACTGCACCACTTCGGCTGATCCTGACTCATTGCTCTCTACGTAAGCCACGTCGCTGCCACTCGGCTCCGGTTCGCTGGGCACCGCTGCTGTGGCCCCTTGGGTCAGTCCGGCCTTTGCGAGTTGCCGCCAGGCGAAGGGGAAGAACGCGGAGACAACCAGAATTTTAATGGCATCGGTGAGCAGGAACACGCTCATGGCGCTATACATCGCAGAAGACCACGAGACTCCTAGCGCGGCCTGGAGCCACACGATCCCGAAGCCGTAGACAATGACACTGCCCAAAACCATTGCCAAGGCGGTATCCACGAAGGACCGCGTCCAGCCGCGTTGCGACAGGAATCCCACCGCTCCCGCCGCCGGAATAAACCCAACACAGAAACCAAAGGACGCAACGAGTTGTCCGTCTAGGTTGAACGCGCCGCTACCGCCTGGTAGCCACGGTAGCCCCAACAGTGCCAACCCGGCATACAGTGTCATGGCCGCCATGCCACGCACCGCCCCGAGGGCCGCTGCTACGGTCAACACCGCGATTGTCTGGAGGGTAAACGCGGTGGGGCTGAGTAGCGGGACACTGATCGAAAGCTGGCCAGCCAAGCCCACAAATCCGGCACCGGCCGTGACGAGCAGCACGTTGCGAATCCGGGTTGTGGGGATAATGTCGGCGAGGACGCGCTCAGTTGCTACAGCGGACACAAGTTCTCCTTGGGGGACGAGTCAGCGGCGTGGCTGACGATTGCGACGGTTCCCTGATTGGCGCCACGATATCTGCCGAGTCCGGCGTCCGTGGTGGATTACTCAAACCGTGACCGATCGCCACTGCAGCTCACGCCGTGGCGATGGCGGTCCGTGCTACGTGGGTAAGCCGGCCTCCTGGGCGACTTCGGCGAGGGACCGTCGCATCAGCTCAGGCCGTTCCAGTGGAAGGAAGTGGCCACCCTGGGTGACTTTCAGCCGGGCACTCGGCAGGTCTGCCACGGAGCGAGACATCAGGGGTAGGGGGAGGAAGAGGTCGTTTCGGCCAGCAAGGAACAGAGCGGGACATTGCACGGCGGCCACATCGCCGACTTCGTGCTCCCCGGCGGACTTAGCGAGTTGCAGGTACCATTCCGGATCGTGTTTCAGGTATTCGGTAAGGGCCGCGCCCACAATATCTGGATCGGCCGAGGCGGAGAGGAAGCCGCTGTGCCGCAGGAGTCGCACCGTACTCGGCGTCACGGGCAATCGGTTGATCAGGCTCAAGATTGGCTGTGGGATCACCCGAGCTGCCGCCAACGCACCGGAAGTGACCCCTTGGGTGACACCACCGGGAACGCCTAGAGGATGACCCAGACTCCCATTGGTGGGGTCCGGCAATCCGGCAACAGCCAGGATTCCGGCGACCCGTTCTGGGGCCGCTAGGGCCAACTCATAGGCCACACTGACGCCGGCCGACCAGCCCAGCACCACGGCTTGTTCCATCGCAAACTCTGTCATCACCGCTCGCGCGTCCGCGGCGTGATCACGGATGTACGTGTGGTCGTCGAAGTACGGGCGACCAGAACCAGCAGTCCCACGGTGGTTGAAGCCGATCACGCGAAAACCGCAGTCTGGGTTGTCATACAGCCCCGGCCAACACTCCGGGCCCGCTCCGAGTCCGTTGCAGATCAGGACTGGCACGCCGGTTGTGGCTCCATTCGTCCAAGCGCGGACCACCGCCTCGCCGGTGCTGAAAACGTCCCGCTCAGTGAAGCTCACAAGATGATCATGCCCGACTGGGTCTACGGTTGCGATCCGACGAGCAGCCAGACCCTCGGCTGGTTGTCTAGGCTCCCCGCTGCGCCGCGACGCACTGGCGCGGTAGGCAGATTTGGCCGTCGCTCAGAATCCATGATCACTCAGGGCTAAGAAAGGCCACGTAACACTAAGGTCACGAAAAACTGGGAGGGTGACGGGAGGTGGCTGATCCGCTAAAGTTCTTATGTGTTGGCAGGCACGGGAAGATGTCTGGTCACGCAATCCGGTCGGTATTACCGGCCGGTGAGAAGCACAAGTGAATATCGCGACGGACAGGTCAATCGAGAACGTTGGGGAAGACGAATCTCGACCCAAGGAGGCCTGTATGTCGAGTGTATTGAAACCACTACACCCTGCGGATGCGACCACGCCTGCGCGGGGTGTCGTCTACGTTCACTCATGCCCGCGCGCCTTGAGTCCCCACGTGGAGTGGGCGCTCGCGGAGGTTCTGGGTCTGGAAATTACGGTGGAGTGGACTCCGCAGATCATTGCCTCCGGAACAGTCCGCGGCGAACTGTCCTGGCAGGCCGCCCCAGGGACCGGCGCCATGGTGGCATCCGCGCTGGGCAACTTTGCGCAGCTACGGTACGAAGTGACTGAGGAACCGACTCCGGCGCGAGAAGGAGAGCGCTTCTCCGTAACGCCGTCCTTAGGAATGTTTCGGGCCACGATCGGCATTCACGGGGATTTGATGATTTCCGAGGATCGCATCAAGGCGGCCATTGCTGAAGTAGACGCCGAGGGTGATCTGCAGCAACGGCTCGGCGTCCTGCTGGGCACTTCTTGGGATGAGGAGTTGGAGCCGTTCCGTTATGCCGGTGAGGGCAACTCCGTGCGGTGGCTGCACCGCGTCGGTTGACCCGGCAGGTTGCCCGCCTGTCCTAGGCCTTTGTGGGGGCGGATCCGCGGCTCTTCGTGGCCAGCTAGCCTAATCCGACGCCGACGATGCTGCCCAAGATGAACGTTACGGCTGCGGCTCCCGCTCCCACTAGGAGTTGTCGGGCGGCGGAGCGAAAAACGCCGAGCCCGGAGAGCCTGCCGACAGCGCCGCCAACCACGATCAGCGCTAGCGCCGCAAAGACGATTGCAACCATCAGCGCGGATGTGTCGGTCAGGAACACGTAGGGAATCACCGGCACAGCCGCCCCGATCGTGAACGCGAGGAAGCTCGAGCCCGCCACTTTCACGGGAGAGCCAAGCGCCTGGGGATCCAACCCCAACTCTTCCCTGGCTAGGGTGTCCAGCGCAGTTTCTGGATCGCTCATGATCTGGGCGGCTGTCTCCTTGGCCGCCTGGCGACTCAGACCCTTCGCTCGATACAGCAACTCAAGTTCGCGCCTTTCCTCTTCGGGTTTCTCCGCCAACTCTTTCGCCTCGATAGCGATCTCGCGACGGAAGATGTCCTTCTGGCTTGCCACTGAGACGTATTCCCCGGCGGCCATGGAGAAGGCCCCGGCCAGCAGTCCGGCCAGACCGGCAAATAGCACCGTGTCACTGGCAACCCCGGACCCCGCAAAGCCCATGACTAGCGCTGTGTTGGAGACGAGGCCGTCACTGACGCCAAAAATGGCGGCCCGAAACGAGCCCGACTTGTCAGTGCGGTGCCATGTCTCTGCTGCATTGAGCGCTTCTCTGGCCTGCTCGGGGGTCATTCTGGGTGCCTGCTGAGCCGCACGAACAGCAGCATCCTCGGGGGCCGGAGGGGACTCCTGCAGTTTGGCCAACACCTGCTCATGGATGCGCTCGTCGTCGGCCATCCCCGGTGGGGCTGCCGGTTCGTCGTCATAAACGCCCTGTGCGTCCCGTTCGGCCTGTTCCAACTCTGGTAGTACCGCATTCAGCGAAAGACGTTTGGCGCGTTGCAGGAGAGCCTGGCTGTCGGGGTCTAGCTCATCGGTGTCGTCGGGCGGAATCTCGCCCCGCTCACGCAGACTCGCTTCCCAATGGCCGGCGTGTTTGGTTTCGATTTCCGCGAGTTCTAGAAGGGCTTCGCGCCGCTCACCCGTGGTCAGCTTGGCCAGCTCGGAGTACATCCGCGCGGCTTCCCGCTCGCTTGTGAGGTATCGCAGGTATCGCTTGCTTTCAGCATCCACAGAACGATTGTCTCAGGCCTCCTGAGGTGGGGTCCACTCTGCTGTGGACGAGGTGCCGGTAAAGCACCTGGCCGGAGTGATGCCTGCGGAGCGTCAGGAGACCACCCCGCAGGCATCAATGCGGACTTAGCTTGTGCAGTAATCCAAGATGCTCTCGGGAAGGCCTGCGCTGGCTGTGCCGCAGACTTCGTCTTCGGTCATGACGTCCCACTTGTCGTTGTTGGCCTTGAGGAAGAACACCGTGGGGCCCGGCTTCACTTCAGTGGCGGCCCACAGTTCGTCCCCAACTTCGGCGCAGTCGTACTTGACCATCTCAGAACCCTCGGGAATCGCGTCCAGGATTGCGGATTCGCTGCACAGGCTGCTGGTCGGCGACGACGTCGGACTGCTGGTTTGTGTGGGTGTGGAGGTCGGCGAAACCGGGGCCTGTGTCGTGGGGCTTTCCAGCGGAGAAGCTGACTCCGAGGCTGCAGTGTCATCGCTTGAAGAGCAGCCGGCTAGGACTAATAAGAAGGAGGCCGCAGTTGCCCCAAGTAGCGCGCTTTTGGTCTTACGCATGATTTCCCGTTTCTGTTGAACGCCATCCCCTTGTGGGGGCAATCAGATTGATTGCCTAGGCAGCACACCAACTGCCTGCCTCGACCGCAAGTTGCCTCGCCGAGCAGTGCCCATATTGTTACGGTGGATGGCGCGCGCCGGGCGATCCCAGCGGTGCGGTCTGCCGGAAGTGGGCCTATTCGCAGGCCGGTACCCCTTTGAGGGTGTAACCCAGCGACTCCCAGTACGGCAGCAGGGTCCGCAACGCCGACACCGTGTTGCTGCGATCGCCACCGCCGTCGTGAAGCAGGAGTACGGCCCCGGGCCGGGTCGCCCGCTTCATATCGGCCACAATGTCCGCCGAGGCGGGTGGTCGCCAATCCCAAGCTTGGCCTGTCCACATGATCGGGAACAGACCCATGGAGGCCGCGGACCTGCCAACCATCTGGTTGATCGCGCCAAAGGGTGGACGCATACAACCGCCCATCGCTGTGCCCACTACGCGGTTGGTTGCCTTCAGATCGGCCAGCACCGCCGACCGAGACAGGGTCGTCAGGTCAGCATGCTCCCAGCTGTGGTTCCCGATCAGATGGCCTTGATCGTTGATATCACCGAGCAGGTCGGGGTAGGCCTCGGCTTGCTTTCCAACAACAAAGAAGGTGGCTTGGGCGCTGTGCTTCCGCAATAGCCGCAAAACTGCGGGAGTCTGGGCGTCAGGGCCGTCATCCAATGTCAGGTAGAGCGTTTTGCCCTGCTCCTTCGCCTTGCTTCCGAATGCGGCCGGATACCAACCCGATGGGGAGGGATCTGGATTCGGCGACGCAGCGGTGCCGCGACCCGAATCCCAATCGATCCCCTTTGGGTCTCCCACGCCTAGGCTTGGCGTGACCCCAGCCTCCGGTTCTTGTGTCCCGGTTGATTCGGACTCTTGGCTTGTGGTTGCGCCGTTTGCGGTTGGAGCCACTGGCTTCTGCTCCGCGGTACAACCCGTGGCCGCGAAGACTAGTGCCAATAGACCGGCCCCAGCCCACGTCGGTTTGATCACGTCTCAGCGTAAGACAATGTCGCGCCAACAGCACGTTTTGTGCTGGTCATTGGGTCGATCAGCGACCGGACCCTCCTAACGGGGCAGCCGTCAGGCGTCTCCGCCAGCGTCACTGGGTGCTGCGGCTGCTGGATCCGTCAGTTGGTACTGTTCGATGGCTTCATCTACCTTGGCTGGATCAATCTCACCAGCAACGGCCAGCCGCCATAAGGTAGCGACCACAATCGACTCCGCGTCCACCATGAAATGACGCCGTAGGGCTGGTCGGGTATCGGACCGACCCCAGCCGTCGGTTCCCAAGGACATGAAGTCCTGCGGGACCCATTGCCTGATCTGATCCTGCACGGACCGCATGAAATCAGAGACCGCGATCACTGGGCCAGGCCGGTTCACGAGTTGGTCATAGACGAATGCAGTTCGTGGGGACTTGGTTGGGTTCAGCAGATTCTCTCGGTCTACGCGCATCCCGTCCCGGCGTAGCTCGGTCCAAGATGTCACCGACCAGACATCGGCCTGCACGCCCCAGTCGTTGGCCAGGAGTTCCTGCGCCTCCAGCGCCCACGGAACCGCCACTCCGCTTGCCAGTATTTGGCTGCGGATCTCTGACTCTGAAGCGGCTGGCTGCAGCAGGTACATCCCCTTCAGAAGGTCTGAAACGGGCAAATCGGCTGGTTCCGCCGGCTGCAGCATGGGCTCGTTGTAGACGGTGATGTAGAAAAAGATCTCCTCGGGTTTTTCGCCGAACATCCGCGCCATTCCGGATTTAACGATGTGGCCGATCTCGTACGCGTAAGCGGGGTCGTAGGTGATCGCGGCCGGATTGGTGGAGGCCAGTAGGGGAGACTGACCGTCATTGTGCTGCAGGCCCTCTCCGGCAAGCGTTGTCCGACCAGCCGTGGCTCCGATCACGAACCCCCGCGCCATCTGGTCCATGGCGGCCCAGAATGAATCGCCCGTGCGCTGGAAACCGAACATGCTGTAGAAGATGTACACAGGAATCATCGGTTCGTCGTGCGTGGAGTAACTCGTTCCAGCGGCGATGAACGATGATGTGGAGCCAGCTTCGTTGATTCCTTCGTGCAGAATCTGTCCTTGTTGGGATTCCTTATAGGACAGCATCAGGGCTCGGTCAACCGAAATGTAGGTGTGTCCGTGCGGGCTGTAGATCTTGAAGGACGGGAAGAGGCTATCCATCCCAAACGTGCGCGCTTCGTCCGGAATGATTGGGACAAAGCGGTGACCAATCTCCTTGTCCCTGATCAGGTCTTTAAACAGGCGTACGAATGCCATCGTGGTCGCCACCGACTGGTTGCCCGACCCCTTCTTACTCAACGCGTACGTCTTGTCCGGCGGCTGTGGCAGTGGCTTGGCGGCCGTCCGGCGTCGCGGAACCGAGCCACCAAGCTCAGCGCGACGAGCCATCATGTATTGCTTCTCTTCGGAATCCGGCGCCAGGCGAGCGTAGGGAGGCATGTTCTCATCTAGGTCACGATCGGCGATAGGGATATGGAGCCGATCGCGGAAGTCCTTGATGTCATCCAACGTCAGGTGCTTCATCTGGTGGGTAGAGTTGCGACCCTCAAAATGCGAACCCAAAGTCCAGCCCTTGATGGTTTTGGCTAGGATCACCGTTGGCTGGCCGGTGAGCTTCACGGCTTATTCGTAGGCAGCGTAAAGCTTGTGATAGTCGTGCCCACCGCGTGACAGTCCCCAAATCTGCTCGTCGCTCCAATCGGCCACCATTTTGGCCGTACGCGGATCCCGGCCAAAGAAGTTCTCGCGAATAAACGTTCCGTCCTCAGACTTGTAAGTTTGGTAGTCACCGTCCGGGGTCTTATTCATTAGGTTGACTAGCGCACCTTCATGGTCAGCAGCCAGAAGTGGATCCCACTGCCGGCCCCAAACCACCTTGATGACGTTCCAGCCCGCCCCACGGAAAAAGGACTCCAACTCTTGGATGATTTTCCCGTTGCCACGAACCGGGCCATCAAGACGCTGCAGGTTGCAGTTCACGACGAAGACGAGATTGTCCAGTTCTTCGCTCGCAGCAATCTGGAGGGCACCGCGGGATTCGGGTTCGTCCATTTCGCCATCGCCCAGAAATGCCCATACCGTTTGCTGAGACGTGTCTTTGATGCCCCGATGCTGCAGGTAGCGGTTAAAGCGGGCCTGATAGATCGCGTCGATCGGCCCTAACCCCATGGAGACCGTCGGAAACTGCCAAAAGTCCTTCATGAGTTTGGGATGTGGATACGAAGGCAGCCCACCGGGGTGGCTGAGTTCTTGTCGGAATCCATCCAGCTGGTTCTCGTCTAGCCGACCTTCTAAGAAGGCCCGGGAGTAGAAACCCGGTGATGCGTGCCCTTGGAAGAAGATCTGATCACCGCCGCCGGGGTGATCCAAGCCGCGGAAGAAGTGGTTGAAGCCGACTTCGTACAGCGCAGCGGATGAGGCATAAGTCGAGATGTGGCCACCGACGCCAACGAACGGTCGCTGGGCCCGGTGCACCATCATGGCGGCATTCCAGCGGATGTAGCCCCGGATACGGCGTTCAATGAACTCGTCGCCAGGAAAAACGGGTTCTTGCTCGGGTGGAATCGTGTTGATGTAGTCCGTGCTGCGCAAGCTGGGCAGTCCGATGTTGCGCTCAGACGCGCGCTGCAGCATCTGCAGCATCAAGAATCGCGCCCGGTTGTTCCCGACCCGATCTACCACGGCATCAATGGAATCAATCCACTCTTGGGTTTCCTCGGGATCGGTGTCCACATACTGCGTGGGGTATCCGTCCTGGATCAGCGGGTCACGGTCTGGTTGCGTGGACATTTGGTTCCCATCATGGCGAGGATCCCTACCTTTCCATGATGCCCGTTTCGCGCCGCTGAGACACCGTCTGGTGCGCTGCGATTCAGATTTGTTCCGCCGATTGCCGCAGGGCGGTCGCAAATTTGGCGAAAGAATCGGACAGGTCGGGGAATTTGCTGCCGACGAGTTTAACCATGGGACCGGTGAAGATTTCGCTCATCTCAAACTGGCACGTGGCGTCGTTAGTCGGTGTGACCCGGTAGGTGCGTTCACCGCGCAGGAGCCCTAGCGGCGCACCGCCAGTCCAGACCATGAGCGTCTGCGGTTCAAATACCTCGATGCGGAGCTTAAACGTGCGCGGGCTGACCTCGCTAACCAGCGCGATCTTGCTGTTGCGGCGAATATCTCCTTGCAGCGACACGATCCCGTTGTCGGCTGCTGCCCACCATTGCGGATCAATCAGCAGGTCCCAGACTCGATCAGCCGGGGCGTTGATTTCGGTCTGCGTTTTCGTGTCCACTCGGGTGATCCCATCAGTTGGTCTGCGCGGCTCCCTGGTGCCTAACAGTACGCCGGCCGGTGCAGGCTACAGCGACCATTGCCCAAGTGCGATCCCGAATGCCCGTTTCAGCGCGAAACTGACTAGGTGCAACAAGCACTTCATGACCAGAAGTAGTTGCAATCAGTACCGGTTTTCGGGTCAACTAAGGGCATGCTGCATAGTTGCGCGTCTTCCTACATTTGCGCGTTCGGTTTTCATGGTCTGCAATGCTATGGCTTTCTGCGCCGCTCCGGCCCGGTGAGTTTGTGACAACGATGAGCAAGGCAAAACCAGATACGTCCAAGCCGCTGGGGATCTCCCAGGGCGCCGTGGTCCAGATGCTCGGCTGGGATGAGGACTGCGATGCGGCATTGCGTGATGCCGTCGTGGCGGCCTGTGGCTCCGCGGTGGTGCCCGAAGACTACGACGACGTTGTAGACAACGTCTTGTTGTGGTGGCGTGAGGACGACGGTGATCTCATCGATGGACTGCTAGATGCCATCACGATGTTGGCCGATGATGGGTCAGTTTGGCTACTAACACCCAAGCCTGGTCGGGATGGCCATGTCGAGTCCGAAGACATTGCCGAGTCCGCGCCTACTGCTGGTCTCAGGATCACGGCGAATATCAGTGCAGGATCTGACTGGCAAGGCACCCGCTTTCTGCCACGGTCCTGACCCTTCCTGGTGCGGTTCGGCCCTTATCTGAAGTTTGGTGACCAGTCCAGCTGAGATAACGCGAATCAGTCCACCGCAGTAAGTCCCCTCGTGCCACGCAGCCTGCGCCTCGGTGGGCTTTGGCCCTGATTAGACCCGCGTGTAGATCTTGCCGTAATCTCATTGCGTCGGGCGCATAGCTCAGTTGGTTAGAGCACCTCCCTTACAAGGAGGGGGTCACAGGTTCGAGTCCTGTTGCGCCCACCAAGGGCAAAATGCCTAGTCACACGGCGTGTCACAACCAGACACACCAGCCCCAAAAACGGCCGAAAATCATGCGAGTGGACCCAAAAGTGGACCCACGACCGCCCACCGGCCAACTGCGGCATTTCCCGCACTTGAGTCGGCAGAGTCGGCAACTGCCCGACCAGGGCCATCGGTCTCAGCGAAGGAACGATCCATAACGATCTAGCAGGTGCCCAAAGTTGGGTACCTAACGGTGACCCGATCACGGGCCATTGGCGCAGCGATCGGCCCGCCCGGCAAAGCTGGGGCCAGGCTGTCCCGAACGCTCGCATAGACGGCGCAACTCAAACAGCAACCGGAGCCTTGTTCCACTAGAGTTTGCCGCAACGCATCGAGGCGGCTCAGCTTGGGAACGTGATCGTATCCGCCCTCGCATCCTCACCTCATAGGCACGTTCGGATTCTGATCGGCGGCCTTTTTGGTGCGACGAAGGGACAAGAAATGGCGAAGACGGTTGCACATGTTCTTTGGGAGATGCTCGAGAGCGCCGGTGTGAAGCGGGTTTATGGTGTCGTGGGGGACGCGCTAAACCCGACCTTGAATGCGCTGCGGGACTTCCCCGCGATCGAGTTCATTCACGTTCGGAACGAGGAGGCCGGCACGTTTGCTGCCAACGCGGAGTCCTTTGTGACCGGCGGACCCGTCGCCGTCTGTGGCACTTCGGGCCCGGGTGCCACCCATCTGATCAATGGCCTCTACGACGCCCTGCATGAGGGCACCCCCACCATTGCGATTGCAGGAGACGTCGCAACGTCAGAGATTGGGTCGGGGATGACGGAGGAAGTTGACACGACCCAGGCTTATGCAGCATGTACGTTGTGGCGAGACCGCGTTGAGGTGCCATCCCAGGCGCCCGCAGCCTTCAGAACCGCAATCGACAAGGCGCTGGTCGACCGCGGCCCGGTAATGTTGAGCATTCCTGGCGACGTGGCCTCGGCCGCGTATCCCAAGCACGATGTGCCGACCCAACCCATACGAATGCGGCGACCGGTTGTGTGTCCAGCGCCGGCGGACTTGACGGAGTTGGCAGGCCACATCAACGCGGCCGAAAAGGTGGCAATCTTTGGCGGGGATGGTTGTTCAGACGCGGCCGATGAGGTCAAGGAACTTGCCCGACGAATCAACGCACCCGTGGGCTATTCCTGGCGCGGTAAGGCGTTCCTGGAGGAAGACAATCCAAATGGCGTGGGCATGTCGGGTCTCCTAGGCTGGGGTGGAGCCTATGACGCGATGCACAAGGCCGATCTGCTGCTCATGCTCGGTACCGATTGGCCCTTTGATGATTTCTATCCCAAAGACGTTAAGACGGTGCAAGTTGACCTTGAGTCGGGACACTTGGGCCGACATGCACCGCACTTGGACGCTGGATTTGTCGGAGATGTCGGCGACACAGTCCGAGCACTCTTACCACTCATCCAGCAGAAGAGTGATAGCACCTTTCTAGATAACACGCTGAAGAAGACTGCAAAGGCGAAGAAGCGCTTAAACCACTATGTAGAACATGGCCCCAAGATCACGCCGATCCGCCCGGAATATCTGATCTCGACAATCAGTGATCTCGCCGACGACGACGCGGCCTTTACCGTTGACACCGGCACAGCATATATCTGGTCCGCCCGCTACCTAGAGATGACGTCGCAGCGGTCCTTGTTTGGCTCCGCATCATGGGCGAGTATGGCCAACGCAATGCCCAACTCCATGGGTATCCAGCTAGCCCAGCCAGATCGGCAGGTCGTTGCTTTCTGCGGTGACGGTGGCGTCTCGATGCTCATGGGCGAACTCATTACCATCGCGGAGCGTCAACTGCCGGTGAAGCTGTTTGTCCTGAACAACGGAATGCTTGATTTTGTAAACATCGAGTTTCAGGAGGCCGGATTGCGCCCGTTCGGCACGACATTGTGGAATCCAAACTTCGCAAAAGTTGCTGAGGCGATGGGTCTGACCGGGATGCGGGTGGAAGACCCAGCAACAATGCCGGATCAGGTTGGGGCAGCCTTAGCCACCCCCGGCCCAGTCCTGATAGACGTGGTTGTGGAGCAGCACGCATTGGCCGTACCACCGCATGTTTCGCCAGCGATGGGGCGCCGCTTCGGATATTCGCAAATGCGGCAGGTGCTGCATGGCGACGTCAAGGACGTCGCGGACAATGTGGACAAGAACCTAGGACTCATCTGATCCGGCCTACGCGGCCCCGCTGGTTCTCGCTGGACGCTATTTCCTGGTGGCGGATTTGATCAGCCTGCAACTAGGTGCTACCAGAACACCGCAATGATCACGTTCAGAATAGACAGCACGCCGATCAATCCCCAGATGGCGCTGCTGATCTCCGGCTTCTTGCGGTTCATAAGTAGTACCACCAACACAGCTAGCACCACGATCAGCTTCACGGCGATCTTCGCGTTGTTCGGCAACGAGTAGTCTTCCGGGTCGCTATCGTGCAGCGGATACAACAACCCCACGAGGAGGAGACCGGTCACTAGCTGGATCAGAGCGCCGTGCAACATGGCGTTGTTCACCACCCGGGGCGAACTCTTGATCTGAACCAAGAAGCCGCCGATTAGTGATGCAAGGCCCAGGAAGTGCAAGACCAGGATGATGTTGAAGGCGAACGACATACCTAGAGTTTCTCACTTTGAGGTGCGGGCGCTGTCACCGGTCATGCTCAGGTGAGCGGGCGGTGGGGGACTGGTCCCCTTGCAGGAATGAGGTAAGGACGTGACTGGCTGACCTAGGTTCTGCTGGTTTCTATTCAGGTCTGTTGCGTCTGATGAGTACCGTAGCGTCATGCACCGAAGCAGGGCCCTATGCCAGGTGTTGCACCCTGTGCTGGGTGAGCTAAATGATTGAACTCCACAACGTGACGATCGGGCGCGGCTCCACTGAGTTGGCGCACAGCGTCAGTTTTGCTGTCGCCGCCGGGGATGTTGTCGGCCTGGTCGGTTCGAATGGATGCGGGAAATCCACCCTCCTAGAAACGCTCGCAGGCAAACTTGCGCCGTTGTCCGGCGTGATTGACCAACCCGCAGCGACGCGCGTCGGACTACTGGGTCAGGAACTGGATGCGGTGCCCGGGGCCACCGCCTATTCCTTTGTGGGTGCGGCGACCGGCGTGCGTGCGGCCCAGGAACGCCTAGACGCCGCAACGGCTCAGTTGCAGTCGACGCCGGAACATCGCAGGACCGTGCAGGAGTATGACGCCGCGTTGCACGCTTGGCTAGCCAGCGGAGCCGCCGAGCTCCCGGAGAACTTTGCCCGAGTTGCTCGCCAGGTTGCTTTCTCGCTCGGCGCCGAGACGCCCGTCGCGCAACTGTCGGGGGGAGAGCAGGCCCGATTGGGGCTCATGGCCGTCCTGCTCGGCAGGTTCGACCTGCTGCTCCTTGACGAGCCCACCAACGACCTTGATTCGGCGGGACTGGCCTGGCTCACCCGCTTCATTCATCAGAGGCAAAGCCCAACCATCGTTGTCAGTCACGATCGTGGCTTCTTGGCCGAAGTGACGACCGCCATTGTTGAGTTTGACGCGGCCCTAGACCAGGTGTCCTACTTCGCGGCTGGATACGACACCTGGCAACGTGATCGCCAGCGCTTGCGGGCCAGTGCGGCCCAGGCCCACGTGGCGGGCTTGCAGCGGCGAGACCGACTGCTCAGCCAAGCCGATGCCGCCACTCGTGCCGCGCAACGAGGGGCCAACCGGGCGGACCGTGCCTTCGCTGAGGGTCGCGTCGACAAGCTGCAGCGAGGTGCCATGCGCGAGGGCGCGACATCGGCGGGTTCTGCCGCGACCAGGCTTCGCAAAGAAGCGGCTGCTGTGGACGTGCCGTCAGCACCTCGGAAACAGTGGGATCTGCGGTTCAGCTTTCCTGAGCAGAGCACTTCTGCTGCAGGGCTTGTCACGCTGCAGGACGCTCGAGTGCAGCGCGGCCCACTGGCGTTAGGTCCGCTCAACCTGAGCATTCACGCGGGAGACAAGATCCAGCTCACCGGCAGAAACGGAACGGGGAAATCGACACTGGCTGGGCTGGTGGCTGGCACGCTCCCGCCCGAAACGGGCACCGTGAGCCAGGCCCCCGGCATCCGGCTGCACACCCTGGACCAAGGACGCTCCCTACCCGTACATCAAACCGCATTGAGTGCGGCCGTGGCCCTAGCCGAAGTGCCCGAGGTTGCGGCGCGCTCGGTCCTAGCGAAGTTTGGGTTGGATGCGGCTGACATGGCTAAACCCTGTGGCCAGCTCTCGCCGGGAGAGCGCACCCGGCTGCAACTTGCGGTGATGTCAGTGGTCCCTGCCACACTCCTCGTGCTTGATGAGCCGACCAATCACCTAGACCTTCCTGCGATCGAACAACTCGAAGATGCCTTGGGTCGCTTTGCTGGTGCCATCCTGTTGATCACACACGATGTTCGGCTAGAGCAGGCGTTCACCGCCACCTCCGTCTGGGGTATTGCACCCTCAGGTTTGGTCCGCGTGACCGGGGCGCAGTGATCGGGAAGTCGGACATCCAGACCCCAGGTCTAGCCCTAGCATCGAGCCGAGGGCCGGTCGCCAGCAGCCGGTAGCCAGCAGCCGGTCGCCGAAAGCCTATGACCGAGAGCAGCAGCCGGTAGCATGACGACGTGACCAGCGGTAAGAACTCCATTCCAGCCTTGGCCGAGGTGCTGACCCTGTTAGATCGCTCCTACGATCCAGCCACCGCTGAGCCCTGGGACCAAGTCGGTCTCGTATCTGGTGCGCTGGAGCAACCCGTGAGCAGAGTGCTTTTTGCGGTGGATCCGATCCTGCCGGTCATCGAGGAAGCTGTTGCTGGCCAGTATGACCTGCTCGTGACCCATCACCCGCTGCTGTTGCACGGCATCCACGCAATGGCCGACTCTTCGGCCAAAGGCCGAGCCCTGCGAACTCTGGTGCGCAATGACGTGGCCCTGTATTGCGCTCATACGAATGCTGATGCCGCTGAGGGTGGCGTGAACGCGGCCTTGGCGCAGCTTGTGGGCATTTCAGACCCGAAGCCGATTCGGCCGATTCCTGACGTGGACCTCAGCAAAATGACGGTGTTTGTCCCTCCCGATCAAGTGGACCCAGTCCTGGCAGCCATGTTTGCGGCAGGGGCTGGCCAGATTGGGGACTATGACTCCTGTGCCTTCCGAAGTCAGGGAGTGGGGCAGTTCCGACCCAACCGCGGAGCCCAGCCCTACCTTGGCGAGGTCGGCGTCTTGGAACAGGTGTCGGAGACCAGAGTGGAATTGGTCCTACCGCGAGAGTTAATCCAACCAATCGTTGCCGCCATGATGTCCGCTCACCCCTATGAAACTCCGGCGTATGACGTCCTAGAGTTGGCCCCAATGCCAGGCAAGCGCGGTTTGGGACGGTGGGGGAGCTTACCGGCCCCCCGGTCGGTGGCGGAGTTGGCGCAGCAGCTCGCCAATCACTTACCCCCGACCCATCATGGCGTCCGAGTGGCAGGAGACGTCGCGGCGCCGGTATCAGCGGTGGCTGTCTGCGGCGGGGCCGGGGATTCCCTGCTGCCCCATGTGCGTCGCCTGCCTGTGCAGGCCTACGTCACTAGTGATCTGCGGCATCATCCAGCCTCCGATCATCTGGCCGAGGACGGTTGCGCGCTGCTCGACATCGCGCACTATGCCGGTGAGTGGCTCTGGCTGGCAGACGCAGCGCGTAAGTTGGTGTCAGACTCAGCTCAACATCACTGGCAACTCCACAGCGCCGTCTCCGAACTCAATACGGATCCTTGGTCGGCGCACTACACGAGGTCACAATGAGAATTCCGGTTTCGGAACAGCACAAACTCCTGGAATTGCAGGACTTAGATCGCCAACTAGCCAAGGCGACGCACGCCCTTACCAACTCGCAGGCCGAACGTGAGTTGCAGGAAATGCAGCAGAACATGCGTAACTTGAAAGTCAGTGCTGTCCGAACCGCCACCGAGGCGGACGATTTCGGTAGGCAGGCCCGGCGGATCGATGAGGACCTTGACCGGGTGCGTGCCCGGCACAAGAGGAATACTGAGTTGGCGGACTCCGGGGTTGATGCCAGGGTCGCCCGGGAGCTCGAGCACGAGTCAGAATCCCTCAAACGACGCCAGATTGAACTAGAAGACGCAGAGATGTCGTTTTTGGAGCAGCAAGAGGCAGCCCTAGCCAAGGCCAAGGACATGCAAGCGCGCAGCGATCAGTTGCAAAACGACGTCACACAACGGCAAGCGGATGTGGACCAGGAAACCGCCGCAGCCAAGACCAAGATTCGCACCTTGCGAGCGGACCGAGCCAGCCTGCTCGAAGCAATCCCGGTCGAGTTGGTGTCCCTGTACGACCAAGCCAAACTCCAGCGCGGGATCGGGGTCGCTCGTCTTGAGGGGACGCAATGCTCGGCCTGTCGTATCGAGATGACACCGATGGAAGTGGATCGCTTGGCTGGTTTGGATCCCGAAGTTGTGGAGCAGTGCGAGGAATGCGGTTGCCCGCTGATTCGCGAGGCCCAGTAGCGATGGCGCGTGGCGCGTGAACGTGCTTGGCACCGGTCGGCCGTGGTGAGATGGTTGTGAACCTTGCCGGGCGGAATCCGCAGCCGGCTGCGGGCCTAGCTACGAGTAACCTCCTCGTGCGCGCTGACCATACTGAACTGAGGTCACTCGCGGCACCAGCCTCCTGCGCGATCGCGGCCAGATCGTGGGCGCTGCCGTGGGCCTGATTACCGAGGCCAAGGCGGACCAAGCGGTCCGTAGCCTCATGTTGGGAGCGGACCCGGGCTAGTCCGTGCCGGAGGCCAGGTGGGCAGTCTTGGCGCGCCAGCCTAGGGGCGAAATCGGAGACTAGGAATGATGACTCGGTAATACCGGGGGCGCGGGTTACAGATCTCTATTTGCGCTCCAAGCGGCTGATTGTCCGACCCGAAAAGCGGATCCGAGAGTCGGTGCCGCAATCTCGGCTAACCTTAGTTTCGGCGAGTCGGTCGGGCGGCCGCGGCACTTTTGTGTCGAGGAAAGTCCGGACTCCACAGGACAGAGCGGTGGGTAACGCCCACCCGGGGAGACCCGCGGGCAAGTGCAACAGAAAGCAAACCGCCTCCGGCAACGGAGGTCAGGGTGAAACGGTGGTGTAAGAGACCACCAGCAGGTGTGGTGACACATCTGGCTAGGTAAACCCCGCTCGGAGCAAGATCAAGAAGAGCCACGGTTTCGACCGGGTTCGTGTGGACGGGTGGTCCGCCCGGTGTCCACAGGTAGGTCGCACCAGGTTGCTGGCAACAGCAGTCGCAGATGGATGGCCGCCGCCACCCAGGTATGGGTGAGGCACAGAATCCGGCTTACAGACCGACTCGCC
>JAHZKU010000140.1 GCA_022600255.1 Actinomycetes bacterium
CCAGCACGATTCGGGTGGCTCGACCCCATCGCTCGTGCTCGGACGCCCAACGATTGCCGATGGATGCCAGGCCCGCCTTGGCCGCCCCGTAGCCACCGTCACCACCGAAGGTGCCGTGATTAGGGGACAGTGGCAGTACGCAGGTGAAAGGCGGCCGGTTGGTCGAGATCGACCGCTCTGCCAGTGCTCCGATCAAACGTTCGAGTCCGGTCAATAGCAGCCGCAGGGACAACTCCGAATCAGCCCCGGCGTCTGGGAGGTCCCCTGTGGCCGGCGCCGTCGCGAATGGCAACACGAGGGTTGGCCACAACGCGGGTTTGGTGAGGGTGGTTGTCAGTCCGTTGCTGTGATGGGTCGGTGTGACCAGCCAGTCCACGAGTGCATCGATGTCGGTGAACGAAGCCAGGTTCGCCGGCACCATGTGTAGCTGTGCGCTCGGCGCCGCGTACTCGCGCTCGAGGTCGCGATAGTGGTTGGCACGCGCGCCAGTGCTGTCACTTGTCGTCACGACCACCGTGGCCCCGGCTTCCAGTAGCAACTTGACCGCAGCCTCACCGATGGATCCCGGTGAGGCGCCAGTCACCAGAGCAACCTCACCGGCTCGCGCAGCGTTCATCTGGGCTAGGGTGGCGAGGTCTTTCACGTCATCGCCTAGCTTCCCGGCCACTTCCTCGGGAAATCCCGCCCGAGGCCGTGCGTCCTGCGGCTGCAACAAGTCACCGAACGCGGCGGCCGTCAACGGGTGGGTCCGCGCCAGTGAGTCGCGGTACCACTTGGCTCGGTCCTCGGCGATCGGGTCTACCGCGATGTGCTGCGCGAGTCGGACGCGCAGTCGATGCGGGCTGTCTTGGTAGGAATCCGTGGCCTCGGCGGCCATCAGCCGGTGCGCCAGATGGTCCAAGTCCGCCCGAGCCCAGAATCGACTGGATGCAAAATGCACATGACGTTCCTTGGCGAAGATGGGAGCGACGAACCCGCTGCGATCGTTACCGTGCTCCTGTTCGAGCAGGGCTAGCCGGGACAGTTCGACGTTGTGGTCAACGGCTGCGGGAGGGTCTGGGAGGCGATCCAGGTCACGCAAGAGTCCGACGGCCGTGTCGGCCAGCAAATCCTCAAAATGGCCGGCAGCCGCAGCCATCGCCACGCTGTCTTCGGCGGGGCTGGCGGCCATCGGTTCGGGGAGGGTAATGCCGAATTTCTGTGCCACCGAGTGTACGGCCGCGTCCACGAGTTCCGCAGTTGTGCTGCATTCGGGCAGGTGGGCCAACGTGCCACCGCGTTTGCTCTGGCCACTTCGTCCGGTCAACGCCAACTCCAGGAGCACCCAGTTCAGCCAGCCGTCTGGTACTCCCCAGTGGTCCAACAAGCGACGCGCCACTTCGGTTCTGCTCCCGCCTAAGGGGCCGAGCGCGGTATTGAGTCCCGCTTCGATCGCGGGCCCGAGAACTGAGCCCGGAAAGCGGTACTGCGCCACTTCGGTACGGAGCTCGGCCGCGAGCTCGGGCATGGCCCAGTCCTGCGCACCATCGATTGCGGAGATTCCGAACTCCTTGCCCAGATCCAGCAACACTTGGTTGCGCCGACTGGAGGCACCGTCAACGAGTTGCTCTATCGAGTCCTCGACGACTTGGTCTACGCGCACGCTGGCGCGCAACGCCACCACAGCTAGGGCCGCATCGCCGGCGTCCAACTGCAAATCTGGTACTGCGTGCGCGGTTTCGGTGGCAGAGGATTTGGCGTGCGGCACTGCGGGGGCTGGCTTGTCTGGCTGGTCCGTCTCATCCGAGGCGTGGGTGGCGGACTCCGGCTCAGCGATCGGGTCCTGATCCCGTTGCAGGATCTGTTCGCTGTGGATTTCCAGGTTCCGCACGCGCGGGCGGGTCCCAGTGTGCTCAGGCAGTGCCAGTGCGCCTTGAAACAGGTTGGTCAAGGTGGGCGCAGCCCCTATCCCGACTTCAACGACCTCATCAACCGCGAGTCCGGCCGCGTCACACAGGACCTCGGTGGTCTGAATCCACTGGACCGGGGAGGCGAATTGCCAGGCCAACAGTTCCACCAGAAGTGTTCGCGCCAAGCGACCGGGCGCGGCGGCGGCCTCATCCCAGTTGGCTAGGATCTCGCGCAGTTGCTCGGATTCGCAGACGTCGAACACGGCGCTGATGTACGAGCGATCGAGTTGGAACGGGGCGGGATAAAGGTTGGGGATGTAGCGGCCAACCAGTTCCGCCGGATCGATCTTGGCCGGGAGCTTGGCCTCCAGATGCTTCCGGAATTCGGGAACACCGTTGCGCAGCGCGCGGGAATGGAACGGAACGTCGATCCCTGGCACCAACAGGAACGGTGGCTTGTTGGCATCGGTGGCTGTGAGGGCCGCGGACAGCGCGGCCAACGCCGCAGTCGTACCTGCTACGGCGTACTGCTTTCCTTTCAGGTTGTGGTTCACGATTTCGCACAGCTCACCGGTGTCGGCGGCAACTTTCCTGACGAGTGATTCTGCTTCGGTGTGGTTGAGATCCGCCAGGTGCGGCCGGATGACACCGAGTCGATAGTCAGAGGCACCGTCCGCGGACCGGGGTACTAGCTGATGCATTGCTTGTCCGCGAGCGAAAACGATCTCTAAGACCGCTGGTAGCGGCAGAACGTTGGTGCAGGCTGACAATGCGTTGTACTCTCCGACAGAATGCCCGGCGCAGACCGCATCGGGCACCAAGACCTCCGCCTCGGCGAGTTCGGCAACCTGCGCCGCAGCCAGAGTTGCCATGGCCACTTGTGTGAACTGCGTCAGGTGCAAGACCCCGTCGGGGTGGCGGTAGTTTTGCCCGGCCACATTCAGCGTGGTGGGGTTCTCCTGTACGACCTCTAGGATCGAGAATCCCAGCACCTGACGGGTGTGACTGTCAGCAGATTGCCACACCTCACGTGCGGCAGCCGAGCGCTTCCGGGCATCCATCCCCATTCCGGGCTGTTGAATTCCCTGGCCGGGGAAGATGTAGGCGGTCTTGGGTGGCGTGATCGTTGCCGTGGCCACGGCCACCACTTCATCTTCTGTGCTGTCCTGCGGCTCATCGGTGGGTCGACTGGGTGCGTGCATCGAAACAGTGACCGTGACCTGCTGAGAGCCGCCACGGACTGCCGAACGAGTGCTGGTTGCGACGAGCTCACTGCCTGGAGCTACCGGAGCGGTGAAGGACACTTGCCAACCGCTGAGCCGCTGTGGATCTCCACCGCAGGCATGCTCGATCGCGGCGCGTTGCGCAAAGGCCGATGTCCACATGCCATGGACGATCCGGTCGGGCAATCCGCAAAACCGGGCAAGGAGGTCGCTTCGATGAATCGGGTTGTAGTCTCCGGTGATCTGAGCAAAGGGATACAGATCTGCTGGCGCCGCCGCACGCACCTCGCCGAGCGTTCGGTTCGGCGTTGTTGTCCAGGTTGGCGCCGCGGTGTCCTCCGTGGCTGGGTTTCCTTCGGATTGTTGGCTGGGCCGGGAGATGAAGAAAGTATCTGTGATGGTCGTCGTTTGAGTCTCGAACGTCACCTCGGACACAACGGTTGCGGTGACGCCGCCGACGGCCGCCGTGATGGCCGGTGGCCA
>JAHZKU010000141.1 GCA_022600255.1 Actinomycetes bacterium
AATGTCACCGATTCGCTCACCCCTTCGGCGACCGACAGGTCGCCGGGAGTCATCGCATTGAGTTCCATCTGCGGCACCCGCCACCACAGGTAGATGATGTAGGCCAGCACCAACAAGAAGATCGCTAAGAGCGCCAGACCCAGCCACTTCAAGGTGCGCCACCACCAAGGTTTCTTGGCGTGCGTAACTGGGTCTTCCGGGCCCTGGTCGGTCGCGGCCTGCGTCGTCATAGTGAGACGGTACTGGTTTCAGGAGCGGCAAGCGCAGTGAGCTGAGCATCCGCGAGTCACCCGCCTACCCGATCGGCCAAGCGCAACCGGGCCCCTTATGCGTGGCCAAAATGGCCGGGGAAAGGCTAACTGGTGCGCTGCACCACGTAGTCGCACAGTTGGTTCAGCGCGCCGGTAACCGGCGAATCTGGTAGCGGGGCGAGACACTGTCGGGCATCGTCTGCCCAACGCTGCGCTGTCGAGCGAGCACCCGCCAACGCCTGGTGGGCGCGAAGCAACGCCAACGCCTCGTCAAGTTCGGCGTCAACCGGGAGCGGTCGCCGCAGTAACTCCACGAGCCGGGAATCTGCTGGTTCGGCGTTCTGCAGCACTAGCAGCCCCGCGTAGGTCGGCACTCCCTCGCGCAAGTCCGTTCCTGGCGTTTTTCCCGACTCCTGCGGATCACTAGTGATGTCGACCAAGTCGTCCGCGAGTTGGAACGCCACCCCGATGCGCTCGCCAAATCGGGTGAGCGCCTCAACCACCGTGTCCGAGGCGCCGGACTGCAGCGCCCCGAACCGAGCCGATGTAGCAATCAAGGAACCAGTCTTGTCAGCCAGAACCGACAAGTGATGATCTACCGCGGACTCGGCATTACTCGGGCCCACGCTCTCGCGGATTTGCCCGACACAAAGCCGCTCGAAGGTACGCGCTTGTAGTCGCACGGCTTCAGGACCCAGATCGGCCAGAATGTCGGACGCTCGCGCGAACAGATAGTCGCCGGTCAAGATGGCGACGCTGTTGTCCCAGCGGGAATTGGCCGACTCGGCACCCCGTCGCCGGGCGGCCTCATCCATCACATCATCGTGGTAGAGCGTGGCCAGATGGGTGAGTTCCACAACAACCGCAGCCGGCACCACACCGGCCGCCGTCGGATCCCCGTATTGGGCGGCTAACAGTACGAGCAGCGGGCGGAATCGCTTGCCACCGGCCTCCAGCAAATGGCGGGAGGTCTCAGCAACGAACGGGTCATCGCTCTTCACGGCGACGTCCAATGCCGTTTCCACCGCGTCTAACCCCCCGACCAACTCCGCTTCCAGCAGCGGATCACCAACGTCGAACCCGACAGAGGATCGCGCGCGGGAAAGAGCCATATCTTGAGGGTAGGGGAGCATCGACCTCCGGGGAAAGGCGGCACCCCAAAGTGAGGCTATGAGCGTATTCTGCTAAGTCGCTACTGGACAAAGATGCTGGCCTGCTGCGCCAGATCCAGGACCGGCTGGGGGAAGATTCCCAGCACTAGAGTGACTGCTACGCCACCTCCAACAGCCATCTTGGTGGACCAACTCGGTACGACAACCTTGGGCCCCGATCCCGTCGGTTCGGAGAAGTACATCACCACAACCACCCGGAGGTAGAAGAATGCGGCAATCGCGCTGGCAATCACGGCCAACACCACCAACCAGCCGGCGCCGGACGCGGCCGCGGCTGAGAAGACCGCAAACTTACCGATAAAGCCCGCGGTCAGCGGGATACCAGCGAACGAGAATAAGAACAGTGCGAAGGCCGCCGCCACCCAGGGATTCGTACGCCCCAAACCGCGCCAAGAATCCAAGCTGGTGGCCTCACCGGTTTCCGTCCGCACTAAGGTCAAGAGCCCGAACGCTCCAACGGTGGAGAGGCCGTAGGTGAGCAGGTAGAACATCGTGGCGGCAAGGCCCTCGGTGGACAAGGCCGTCACACCGAGCAGGAGGAAGCCAGCGTGTGCAATCGACGAGTAC
Source organism: Actinomycetes bacterium (assembly GCA_022600255.1). GTDB lineage: Bacteria > Actinomycetota > Actinomycetes > S36-B12 > JAHZKU01. Next base: position 1,991 of record JAHZKU010000141.1, read on the forward strand.
GCCAACATGCGCTTCAAGTCGGTTTGCGCTAGGCCCACGATAGCGCCGACGAAGAACGTCAGACCAGCGATGATCCACAGGACAGGTCGCCAATCCCAAGCCGCTCCGCCGATCGCCACGTACGTGACCCGCAGGATTGCGCCGAAGGCCGCAACCTTGACGCCCGCTGCCATAAAGGCGGTGATGGGGGTCGGCGATCCCTGGTAGACGTCCGGAGCCCAGTTGTGGAATGGCACCGCGGCAACTTTGAACAGCAGTCCCACGAACAACATACCCATGCCAGCAATCAGCAGCGGCGTCATGGACCCCTGGCCAGTAATGGCCTCCTGAATGCCACCGAACGTGATCGTGCCGGCGAAGCCGTAGAGCAGGGCCGCTCCGTACAGGAAGAAGGCTGAAGAAAAGGCACCGAGCAAGAAGTACTTCATGGCCGCTTCTTGGCTCAGGAGTCGGCGACGCCGCGCCATCCCAGCCAAGATGTATAGCGGCAGCGACAACATCTCTAGGGCAATGAAAAGAAGCAGCAGGTCGTTCGCCGCAACGAAGAGCATCATGCCGCCGACACTGATCAAGAACAGCGGCCAAATCTCCGTTTGCAAGTAGCGCAAGGCGGTGAACTGGCGTTCATCCTCTGAGCCGGGCATCGCTGAGGCGCGCGGTGCGAACGCGTCTCCGGCGACATCTAGGTTCTTCTCCATCATCAAGAACGCACTTAGCAGCGCCACCAACACGATCGTGCCCTGCAGGAAGAGTCCGGGTCCGTCGACGGCCATCGACCCGCCAACGACCAGTTCAAACGATCCCGCCACAATCACGATGAAGGCAAAGGACGCGATCAGTGCCCCGAAGGTTAGCCACAGTTGGATCGGGCGGCGGGCCGTGCGTGGCGCGAAGGACTCGACCAGAACCCCGATCGAACCCGCGATCAGCACGATGATCACTGGGGCTAGCTGGAGCCACTGAATCTCGGGAAACTCAATCATCGTGCACTCCCTTCAACGGAATCGCTAGGAGTCGCTTCTGCAGTGGCATCCGCGATGGCTGGTGGCGGGTTGGTGGCCCCAACCCACTCCATCGTTCGTTCGACGGCCGGGTTGATCACATTCATCGCGGGAGACGGATAGAAGCCAAGGCCAATCAGGACAACCACTAGCGGTGCGATCGCCCAACGTTCTCGGAAGTTCAGGTCTTTGAAGCCCTTCACGCCCTCCGATGTTGGTCCCGTCATGCTGCGCTGGTACATAAACAGGATGTACAAGGCGGCCAAGATGATCGCGAGTGTGGAGAACGCGGCCACCCAGGCATACCGCTCAAAGGTTCCTACCAAGACCAAGAACTCCGCTTGGAACGTCATGAAGCCTGGCAAGGCCAACGCTGACAACCCTGCGATGAGGAAGAGCCCGGCCGCAACTGGCGCCACATTGACCACACCGCCAAAGTCCGTCACTTGGGCAGACTTCCGCCTTGATATCAGATACCCGGCGACAAGGAACAGCATCGCGGTACTGAGACCGTGTCCCAACATGTAGAAGGTCGCGCCAGTCTGAGCGACACTGGTGAACGCGAAGATACCCATGGTCATGAAGCCGAAGTGAGAGATCGAAACGTAACCGAACATCCGCTTCATATCCGACTGGCCAATCGCCACCAGTGCGCCGTAGAAGATGCCAATCACGGAAATCGCGATGATCACCGGGGCGTATTGCTGAGACGCCTCCGGGAACAGCGGCAAACACAGCCGCAGCATTCCGAAGGTGCCGATCTTGTCCAGGACCCCGATCAACAACGTGGCTGTGCCCGGAGTGCTTGATCCCGCCGCGTCGGGTAGCCAGGTATGCACCGGCCAAAGTGGTGCCTTGATCGCAAAGGCAATGAAGAAGCCCCAGAACAGCCAGCCTTGCACAGTTGGGTCGATGTCCATACTGAGTAAATCCGGGAAGTACATATTCGCGCCGCCGAAGTTCTGCAGCGAGACGTACCAAAGGCCGGCGAGGGCGGCCAGCATGATGAGCCCACCCAAGAGCGAGTAGACCAAGAACTTTACGGCCGCATAGGTACGCCGACCCGTGCCGTAGCGCCCGATCATGAAGTAGACCGGAATCAGGATCACTTCGAAGAAGATGTAGAACAGCACCACGTCTAGGGATACGAAGACCCCGATCATCATGGCTTCTAGGACCAGCATCAGCGCGAAGTAACCCCGCACATTGCCTTGTGTCTGCCCCGGTGATTGCTCGCCAGCTTCCTCGACATCGTTCCAACCGGCCCAGATCACGACTGGAACCAGCAATGTAGCCAAGAACACCAAGATCAGGCCAATGCCATCGACACCAACGGCAAAAGAAATCCCTAAGGCGGGGATCCAATCGTGTTGCGCGACGTATTGGAACGGCTCTGCGGAGTTGGGGTCGAAGCCCACCACCGCGACAACCGCCACTACGAACGTGGCCACCGCGAACACCAGGGCAATGATCTTCGCGCGCGCCACATCCTTGGTCGGCGTAAAGCCAACGATGACAGAGCCAACGAGCGGGATGATCCCAAGGATCGTCAGGATACTCACTAGACCCACCTCGAAACGATGAAGATCGCAGCGATGACCAAGACGCCCACCACCATCGTGAGAGCGTATGACCGGGCGTACCCGTTCTGCAGCAGTTTCAGTCTGTTACTCAAGCCAGAGACGCCGGAGGCGGTGCCGCGGACGATGCCGTCCACTCCCCTGTTGTCGAACCAGACCAAGAATCGGGTCAGGTGTTGACCCGGACGCATGAACAGACCCTCGTTAATGGCGTCGGCGTACAAGCTCTTGCGAGCCGCCACCGTGAGGGGTGTGACGTTCACCGGCGGTGTCTCGGGCACATCACGCGTGGCGTACTGGCGCCAAGCCAGCGTGACACCGATGGCCAGCGTGGCGATCGTGATCACTTCCACCGCCCAATCCGGAATCGGGAGTTCGCCCGGCGTGAAGCCGGTGATCGGCGTTAGCCACTCCTGCAGGTTGAACAGGTAGACCATCGTCAAGCCGCCGAACAAGGCACCGGCGGACAGGAAAATCATGGGGACTGTCATCACAGGCGGCGATTCCTTGGGTTTGACGTCCTGCGTCCAGCGTTTCTTGCCGAAGAAGGTCATAGAGAGCTGGCGCGTCATGTAGAACGCGGTCAGACCTGCGGCGAAGATCGTGGCAATCCCGGCCAGCCAGTTCTGGCTTAGCGCGGACTTAATGATGTCGTCCTTGGAGAAGAAGGAGTCAAACGGCGGTACACCGGTGATCCCGAGGAACCCAGCGAAGAACGTACCAGTCGTCACAATCATGACGGTGCGTAAGGCCCCGAATCTTCGCATGTTCAATTGATCGTTCATGTTGTGCATGACTGAGCCTGCTGAGAGGAACAGATCAGCCTTGAACATGCCGTGCATCAACAAGTGGAAGATGGCGAAGACGTAGCCCGCTGGCCCAAGCCCAGCCGCGGTGAACATATACCCGATCTGGCTCATGGTAGAGCCAGCCAGGGACTTCTTGAGGTCGTCGTTAGCGCAACCAATGACGGCCCCAGCCACCATGGTGACAACACCCACCACCAAGACCACGTTGAGTGCGATCGGAGCAAGGTCGAACAGCGCGTTACTGCGCACGATCAGGTAGACACCGGCAGTTACCATGGTGGCCGCGTGGATCAGAGCCGACACTGGAGTTGGACCTTCCATCGCGTCCAACAGCCAAGCCTGTAGCGGGTACTGGGCACTCTTGCCGGTTGCGGCTAGGAGGAGCGCCAGACCGATCAGCGTCACGACGGTGCCGTCGGCTTCACCAGCCGCGGCGAATACTTCCTCAAAGGCAACCGAACCGAACGTCACGAACATCAACATGATGCCCAGCGACAAGCCCACGTCTCCGACACGGTTCATGACAAAGGCCTTCTTGGCCGCGACAGCTGCTGAGTTCTTGTACTGCCAGAAGCCAACAAGCAAATATGACGCTAAGCCGACACCTTCCCAGCCCACATAAAGCAGCAAGTAGTTGTTGGCCAACACCAGCAGCAGCATCGCGGCGATGAAGAGGTTCAGGAACCCGAAGAACTTCCGGCGATCCGGATCATGGCTCATATAGCCAATGGAGTAAATGTGAATCAGGGATCCAACACCGGTGATCAACAGCACGAACACCATAGACAACGGGTCTAGCCGAAGGGCCATATCCGCCGTGAAGTTCCCGGCGATGGTCCAGTCCCACATATGCAGGACCACCGAGCGCTGGTCTTCGGCTCTGCCCATCATATCGATCAGCAGGGCAACCCCAATGCCAAACGGAACTAGGACAACCGCAGTGCCGAGCAGGTGGCCCCAGGCGTTGGTACGTCGGCCACCGATGAGCAGCACGAGCATGCCGAAGACCGGGAACGCAATCAGCAACCAGAACCACTCGAACAGCCCGCCGGCCTCTGCGGCGGAAACGACCGCTGTGATCGGTTCGACTGCGGGTTCTTCGTCTGAAGTAGACAGAATGGTGGACGCCAGAGAAATCATGTAACTAGTTCCTCAGCAGACTGGGCTCGTCAACCGAGGCGGAGCGCCGCGTTCGGAAGATGGTCATCAGGATGGCGAGGCCGACCACGACCTCTGCGGCTGCCACGATCATCACAAAGAACGCAATGACCTGACCGTCTAGGTTTCCGTGCATCCGGGCGAAAGCCACGAACGCTAGGTTAGCGGAGTTCAGCATCAACTCGACGGACATGAACACAACGATGGCGTTTCTGCGCAGTAGGACGCCTAGGGCTCCGATCGAAAACAGAATGCCACTCAAAATGACGTAGGCTGATGGATCCATCAGGCATCACCTGGTTTCGCGTCATCGTCGGGGGCGGGCGGCAGTTCGGTTTCGCCGGTCCCAGCTTCATCGGGGTCCAACTGATCGGGGTAGACGTCTGAAAGATCAGTGTGGCCACCGATTCCGGCCAGCCCCGCGTCACGGATCGCCGATTCTGATTCAGAGATGGACTCGATCTCGGCCTGTTCGGCTTTGATGAGCTCGGGGTCGTTGAGAATCTCTGGCGCCTTCTTACCCCGCAAGGGAACAGGCACTGAGAGTTCGGTGGGCGTGCCATCAGGCAGCAGTGCAGGGGTACCGATCGCGTTGGAGGAGGCCAATACACCCGGGTTCGGCAGTCCACCGGGATGGACACCGTCACCGAAAGCGGCAACCCGGCGATTGGCCAGGGTGGTCTGATCCAGTCGTTCGCCGATACGTTCCCGATGCGCGAGCACTAAGGCTCCTAGTGCGGCCGAGATCAACAGCGCCGCAACCACCTGCAGGGGCAGCAAGTAGGTGGTAAACATCAAGTGGGCCAAGCCTTCGACGTTGCCGCCGAATTCCTCGTTGGCTTCGGCAATGCCTAGGCTGGTGGAGTTTGAGAGGGCGCCACCCACTGACGCCACGATCAGCACGACCACGCCCAGCACCATCAATATGGCGGCCACACGCTGGCCCTTGAGGGTCTCGATCAGGGAGTCCGACGAATCCACACCGACCAGCATCAACACGAACAGGAACAGCATCATGACTGCGCCGGTATAAACGATGACTTGGACTAGAGCCAAGAAAGGGGCGCCGTTGGCGGCGTAGAGGACGGCCAGACTGATCATGGTCTGGGCCACAAACAAGGCGCTGTGCACAGTCTTACGGGACAGGATCAGGCCTAACCCACCCGTCACGATCAAGAATGCACAGATCCAGAAGGTTACCTGTTCACCGGTGCTGCCGGAGGATTCGGCGGCCTGCATCACAAGTGTCATACCTGTTCGCCCCCCGAGGTCGCTCCCGCACCATGGCTTTCGGCAACCTCGTTGCGCTGTTGTTCGGTCGCGCCAGTGACCTTGCCCTCGTAGTAGTCCTTTTCCGTGGTGCCGGTGACCATCGAATGAGGTGGCGGCACCATGTCGGGACCCAACGGTGCGAGCAAGTCTTGCTTCTCGTAGATGAGGTCTTCCCGGTTGTTGTTGGCAAGGTCGAACTCGTTGGTCATCGTCAGGGCTCGGGTAGGGCACGCTTCGATACACAAGGCACAGAAAATGCAGCGTAGGTAGTTGATCTGATAGACCCGGCCGTACCGCTCCCCTGGGGAGAAGCGTCCCTCCGTTGTATTGTCGCCCCCTTGCACATAGATGGCGTCCGCGGGGCAGGCCCAGGCGCAAAGTTCACACCCGACACATTTCTCTAGGCCGTCCGGATGCCGGTTCAACTGGTGGCGGCCGTGGAACCGTGGCTTCGGAGGGAATTCCTCGGCCTGCTCTGGGTACTGCTCGGTAACCGTGTGCTTGAACATGGTCGAGAACGTGACCCAGAATCCGCTGAGCGCGGGAGGTAGGTTAGCCATCGGAAACCTCCTTCTTCTTGGTCTCATCCTCACCCTGCTCGATGGGAGCCTGAGTGCGCGGGGTGTACTCGAACGTCTGGCCCGGCATTGGGGGCACTGGGAAAATCTCGTCCTCTAGGTCAACCAACCCGGTGGGAAGCTCGGGCTCCGGTTCCGCATTCTTTCGGGCCATCGCCACTTGGGCAACAATCAACACGACCAAGAGCACCGCTAATACCAAGGCGCTCCCCACCAGCAGGCTGTTGGACGCCTCCGCGTACTCCTCGCGCAGGGCGCGCACGGCCGCTACCAACATGGTCCAGACCAAGGCCACCGGGATCAGCACCTTCCAGCCAAACCGCATGAACTGGTCGTAGCGCAGTCGCGGCAGCGTTCCGCGCAGCCAGATAAAGCCGAAGATGAACAGGCAAGTCTTGAGAAGCCACCACAACATGGGCCACCAGCCCTCGTTGACCCCGGGGATCAGGGAGAGCGGCCAAGGCGCCATCCAGCCGCCGAGGAATAGGGTGGTGGCGATGCTGGAAACCGTCACCATGTTGATGTACTCACCTAAGAAGAACATCGCGAACTTCATGGACGAGTATTCGGTGTGGAACCCACCAACGAGTTCTCCCTCTGATTCGGGCAAGTCGAACGGGGCGCGGTTGGTCTCCCCAACCATGGCGGTGACGTAGATGACGAAAGATGGCGCCAAGAGGATGGCGAACCACAGGGACTGTTGGGCCGAGACGATCTGGGATGTGGACATCGAGGCGGCGTAGATGAACACCGCGACGAACGAAAGGCCCATCGAGATTTCGTACGAGATCATCTGCGCACTAGAGCGCAAGCCACCTAGCAGCGGATACGTGGAACCAGAAGACCAGCCCGCCAAAACGATGCCATAGATGCCGATGGACGCAATCGCCAAGAGATACAGCACCGACTGCGGGAAGTCGGTCAACTGCAACGGCGTGACTACACCGAACATCGAGACTTCGGGGCCAAACGGAATCACTGCAAACGCGGCAAACGCGGCAAACGCACTCAGGAATGGCGCCAACCAGTAGACGAACTTGTGCGCCGTGACAGGAATGATTTCTTCCTTCAGCGCCAGCTTCATGCCATCCATCAAGGACTGCAACAACCCGAATGGTCCAGCTCGGTTGGGACCGATGCGGTTCTGCATCCGGCCCACAATCCGGCGCTCAGCCCAGATCGTGAAGAGGACCAGAAGCACCAGGATCACAAAGACCCCAATGGTCTTTATACAGACCAGCCAGAACGGATCGTTGCCGAAGGCACTCAGTTCGGGCATCAGGCTTCACCATCCTGGGTTCGCACACCTTGGGACTTGCTCAATCGCACCGTATCGCCAGCAGCAACGCCAAGCGACTTGGTTACCTGACTTAGTGGTGAGTTAAAGGGAACCCACACAATTCCATCCGGCATTTCGGTCGTAACCAGTGGAAGCCGGATGTGCCCGTGGTCCGTGCTGACTGTGAGAAGTTCGCCGTCGGTCACGCCGACCCCAGCCGCCGTTGCCTCCGAAACGCGGGCTACAGCTGGCCGCCGCGTGCCCGCTAGATCTGTGGCACCTTCCTGCATCACCCCGAGGTCCAGCAACAGTCGCCAACTCGCCAGCACTGCGGTATCGGGCGAGGATGTGGCCGTGGCGGCCGTCGACGCGCTGCTCCGGGCGGGCATCCGGTCACCGGACCAGGCACCCAAGGACTCAATCTCGGCACGGATTGCCGCGACGTTGCCTGGGACTCCGTCTACGTCCAAATAATCGCTGAGGAGGCTCAAAACGACAGCATCGCTGTAGGTGGTGGCATCGGGGATGGTCTGCGCGAAGGGTCGGCGGCGGCCTTCCCAATCCACAAATGTGCCGGACTTCTCGGTGACGACGGCCACTGGGAGCACCACGTCTGCGGCCGCAGTAACCTCCGTGGTCGTGGTTTCCAAACTGATTACAAACGGCGCGGCCGCCAGACCGTCCGCAAACGCCTTGGGATCAGGGAGATCCCCGGGCTCAACGCCGGCCACGATTAGGGCGGCCAAGTTGGGAGATACCGGATCGTCATCCTGCGACAGGCTGTGGGCCAAACTGGCATCGGCAGCGATGGTGGCCAGCATATCGGTCAGATCCCAGCCAGCCGGGGTGGTGAGTTGCTCTTCACTAATGCTCCAGGCTGCGGCCACTTCGCTGCGTGCTTGCGCCGACGACAACGGCCGGCCACCTGGGAGCAATCCCGGCAGACAGCCCGCATCCACGGCGCCGCGATCGCCGGCACGGCGGGGAATCCAGGCGAGTTTCGCGCCCGTGTTGGTGGCTAGCTCGGCGGCGGCGTTCAGGGCGCCGGGGAATCCGGCGAGCCGCTCCCCGACCAAGATCATCGCCCCCGGAGCCGCCAGCGCCTGCTTGTCCGCATCCGACAGCGAACTGAGGGCTTCGGCCTCCGAACCCGGGACGGCCGGAATCAGTCGGCCAGACATCTTGACCAGACCCTCGGTCGCGAAGGGCGCCACGGCCGCGATCTTGGTCTGGTGGTAGTCAGCGGCCTTGCGCAGCCGCAAGAACACGATCGGCGATTCCTCTTCGGGTTCCAGTCCCGCAATCAAGACGAACGGAGCCGCTTGGATGTCGGCATAGGTAGGCCCGGCTGTACCGGCGACCTGTCCCCCGAGGAATCCGATCTCTTCACTACTGCTGGCCCGACTGCGGAAGTCGATATTGTCACTGCCCAGGACAACGCGGGCAAAACGAGAGTAGGCATAGGCGTCTTCCAGCGTGAGCCGGCCCCCGGTGATCACACCTGCGCGCCCCACGGCATCCTTAAGTCCAGCGGCGGCAGTTGCCAGCGCCTCCGGCCAGGACGCTTGACGCAGTTGTCCATCCTCGCGCACCAAAGGCTGGGTCAGCCGATCTTGACTCAGATAGTTGAAGGCAAACCGGCCCTTGTCGCAGTTCCACTCCTCGTTGACCTCCGGCTCATCCCAGGCGTGCCGTCGCATCACCTTGTTGTGCCGAATGTCGGTGCGCAATCCGCAACCGGACGCGCAATGTTCGCAGGTCGTGGGAACACTGACAAGGTCGAACGGGCGAGACCGGAACCGGTATTCCGCACTCGTCAACGCGCCAACCGGGCAAATCTGAATGGTGTTGCCGGAGAAGTAGGAGTCAAACGGCTCCTCACCCACTCCCGGGGCCTGGTGCGCGCCCCGCTCAAGCAGGTCAATCAAGGGGTCGCCGGCGATCTGCTCGGCGAAGCGGGTGCAGCGGGCGCAGTTGACGCACCTCTCCTTGTCCAGCAGAATCTGGGCACTCAAGCTCACCGGCTTGGGAAAGGTCAGCTTGGGGAGTTGGTAGCGGGATTCTGGTCGGCCCACGGACATCGCTTGATTCTGCAGCGGGCATTCGCCGCCCTTGTCGCAGACCGGACAGTCCAGGGGGTGATTCAGCAGGAGAAACTCCATCACACCAGCCTGGGCCTCTTCGGCCACCTTGCTGGTTTCCTGCGTCTTGACCTGCATGCCCTCAGTGACCTCGATAGCGCAGGATGGCTGCGGCTTGGGCATCCCTTCAATCTCAACCAAGCACTGCCGGCAGGCGGCGACCGGTTCCAGCAAGGGGTGGTCGCAGAATCGGGGAATCTCGGTGCCCAGCAACTCTGCGGCCCGGATAATCATCGTGCCCTTGGGAACGCTGACTTGCTGCCCATCGATGACCGCTGTCACGGTTTCGTTCTGCGCCTGATCGGTGGTCTTCTCTTCAGATGGAGCGGTCATGATGCGGCTCCCGCCGGAGTCGGTAACGTGGCTGGAATGATCATTGTCTGGACGGGATCGAACGCGTCGTCCACGGGCTGGGTGAGCGCAGCTTCGAACTCCGACCGGAACGCCGCTACGGCTGGCGGATACGGCGTTGCGGCCGCATCGCCTAAGGCACAAAAGGATCGACCAAAGATCTGATTTGAAATCTCCGTGAGACCGTCCAGCATTTGTTTGTCACCGGCGCCAGATTCGAACTGGTCTAACGATCCGCTAATCCAGTAGGTGCCTTCGCGGCAGGGAGTGCACTTACCGCACGACTCCGCACGGTAGAACTCCAGCCAACGACTGATGGCCTTCACGACGCTGGTGGTGTCGTCGAACAGCATCGGCGTGCCGGTGCCCAACATGGATCCGGCTTCCACGAGGGCCTCATAGGTCATCGGGGTGTCTAAGTGGTCCTTGAGGAGCAGCGGCACCGAGGAACCGCCAGGGAGCCAGAACTTGACGTCTCGACCGTCGCGCATCCCACCGGCGTAATCGAGAAGTTCGCCCATGGTGATGCCCAACGGGGCTTCATAAATCCCCGGGTTGTTCACATGGCCGGAGACCGCCCATACCTTGAAGCCTGGCGACTTCTCTGTGCCCATCTCCCGATACCAATGCACTCCGTTCTTGAGGATGTAAGGAACCGAGGCAATGGTTTCGACGTTGTTCACTACGGTAGGCGAGGCATAGAGGCCAGCGACGGCTGGGAACGGCGGCTTCAAGCGTGGCTGACCACGTTTTCCTTCCAGGGAGTCTAGGAGGGCAGTCTCCTCGCCACAGATGTAGGCACCGGCTCCACCGTGCACCACCACCTTGAGATTGTGACCCGAGCCGAGGATGTTGTCGCCCAAATAGCCGGCGGCTTCCGCCTCGGCCACCGCCGCCTCCAACCGACGAATCGGGAACGGCACCTCACCGCGAACGTAGATGAAAGCGTGACTCGCTCGAATCGCCCATGTGGCGATGATGATGCCCTCGATCAGTGCGTGCGGATTGGCGATCATGATCGGGATGTCCTTGCAGGCACCTGGTTCGGACTCGTCGGCATTCACGACCAAGTAGTGCGGCTTGTCATCGCCTTGGGGGACAAAACCCCACTTCAGGCCGGTTGGGAAACCCGCACCGCCCCGACCCCGCAGACCAGAGTCTTTCACCGTTTGAATGACGTCGTCTGGATCGGTCTTCAGCGCCTTCTTAAACGCCACGTATCCGCCAGCGCGCTCGTAATTGGCGAGTTTGAAGGACTCCGGGTCATCCCAGTTCGCGGTGATTACAGGTGTTAGCGGCATTACTTGGCTCCTTCGCCGGGAGGGGGTGCGGACTCACCGAGTTCGTGCGCCTTCTTCAGCCCGGCGAGCATGACTGCGTCAGCGCCGCCGCCAGCGTCCCCCAAACCATCGGGCATCCCAGCCAGGGTCCGTTCTGTGGCGCGCCATCCGCGCACGGCGGGGCCGCGGGTTGGCACCACTTCTTCGCCCGCAGTCAGCCGATCAATGACGTCCATCATTTTGACCAAGTCCATCTGGTCAAAGAACTCCCAATCCACCGTGACCACGGGGGCATAGGTGCAGGCTGCCTGACATTCGATCTTCTCCAACGTGAACTTGCCGTCGGCGCTGGTCTCGTGGTTGCCGATGCTGAGGCGCTTGGATACCTCTTCGTAGATCGCGTCTCCGCCCAGCAGGCCGCACATGGTGTTGATGCAGACGCCGATGTGATGTTCCCCGCCCGCGCCAGCAAGCCTGTACATCGTGTAGAACGACGCCACGGCGGTGACCTGGGCCGTGGTGAGATCCAGGATCTCGCCGATCACATCCATCGCCTCGCCGGTGACTAGGCCCTCGTCCGATTGAGCCAAGTGCAACATGGGCAGGATTGCCGACCGGCCGTCCGGGTAGCGGCTAGGGATTTCCCGCAACTCAGAGACGGTGCGCTCCGAAAGTGTCATCAGTAGACCTTCCTCATCGATCGACTCCCCCTAGAACCGGATCCAGACTTGCGACAGCCACCACCACGTCGGAAACCATGCCACCCTCACACATGACCGGAATCGCCTGGAGATTGTTAAAAGCGGGGTCGCGGAAATGGACGCGGTACGGCCGGGTGCCCCCGTCGCTGACCATCACCACACCGAGCTCACCGCGCGGACCCTCGATCGCCTGATAGACCTGCCCGGGCGGTACCTTGAAGCCTTCGGTTACCAGTTTGAAGTGGTGAATCAGGGCTTCCATCGAGTCGCCCATGATCTCCTTGATGTGGTCTAGCGAGTTGCCTTGGCCGTCTGGGCCGATGGACAGTTTGCTCGGCCACGCGATCTTGGCATCGGCCACCATGACTGGCCCCGGCTCCAAACGGTCCACGGCTTGTTCGATGATGCGCAGGGATTCGTACATCTCATCGACCCGGATGAGGAAGCGCCCGTAGGAATCACAAGTCGTTTGGGTGGGAATGTCGAAGTCGTAGTTCTCGTAGCCGCAGTACGGCTCGGCCTTGCGCAGATCGTGGGGCAGCCCGGTTGACCTAAGCACTGGCCCAGTCAGGCCCAACTGCATACAACCAGTCAGATTCAGGTAGCCGACATCCTTAAGTCGATTGACCCAAATCGAGTTACCGATCAGCAGATCGGCCAGGTCCTTGAACCGGTGCCGCAGCAACTTCACCGCAGCCAAGATGTCTTCTTTGGCGTTTTCGGGAAGGTCTTCGGCGACGCCGCCAGGACGAACGTATGCCGGGTTCATCCGCAGGCCGGTGATCAGCTCATTCATATCCAGGCCGATTTCTCGTTCCCGGAAACCGAACGTCATTGCGGTGAGCGCGCCAACCTCCATACCTCCGGTGGCCAGCGCCACCAAGTGGCTCGTGATGCGGGTGAACTCCATCATGATCACGCGGATGATGGACGCCCGTTCGGGAATGTCATCCGTGATGCCTAGGAGTTTCTCGACGGCTAGGCAATATGCTGTCTCGTTGAACAGCGGACTCAGGTAGTCCATCCGGGTCACGAATGTCACGCCCTGCACCCAGTTCCGGAACTCTAGGTTCTTCTCAATGCCGGTGTGCAGGAACCCAATGCCCGCGCGGGCTTCGGTGACAGTCTCGCCTTCTAGCTCTAGGATCAACCGCAACACCCCGTGCGTTGACGGGTGCTGTGGACCCATGTTCACGACAAGTCGCTCAGTTTCGCCCTCAGGGGCCGGCAACACGGTGTCCCAGTCACCACCAGTCACCGTGTACTGCTTAGTCTCGCTGGGCTCGCCCGACTCCACTTCGGATTCGGCGACGCCGGGCTCAAAGATCACCTGTTCTTCGGGCATCAGTTGTAGGCCCTTCGCTCGTTGGGGGGTGGGATTGTGGCGCCCTTGTACTCAACCGGAATCCCGTCCAGCGAGTAGTCCTTACGTTGCGGGTGACCGACCCAGTCATCGGGCATCAGGATGCGCGTCAAGTAGGGATGGCCAACAAAGATGATGCCGAACATGTCCCACGCCTCGCGCTCGTGCCAGTCGTTGCCCGGGTAGACGGACACGATCGAGGGCATCGTGCGGTCATGGTCCGGACACGTTGTCTCAACGATGATCCGGCGATTGTGCGTGATGGAGTAGAAGGGGTATACACAGTGCAACTCTTTCCCGGTCTGATTCGGGTAGTGCACCCCCGCGACACCGCAGTTCTGTTCGAACCGCAAGGCAGGCTCATCCCGCAGCGTTCGGACAAACTCGACCAAGTAGTCACGGCCCACATGGAACGTGAGCTGTTGGTGCTGAATGACTACCCGTTCGATGGCGCTGGCTGGAATGTCCCGCGCCTGCAGGGAAGCCTCCAGCTCATCGGCAAAGGCGTCAAACCAGCCGCCGTACGGGCGTGTCGCGGCCCCGGGCATGACGATTGGCTCCACCAATCCGCCGAATCCACTGACGTCGGATCCGTCCGGCGCCCCGAAGGAGCCCTGCCGCACACCAATAATCTCCGGACTCTTGTCGGTGGTGGCATCAACCTCCGAACCGCTAGGTGTGGTGGTCGGAGTGGTACTCGACTCACTAGTCGAGGAGTCGTCGGTCATCGCAAGAGACCCTTCATATCCTCCACGGGGGTAGCTTCGAGGGCCACCGCCTCCTGTTCTGTGATCTGTTTCTGGCG
>JAHZKU010000142.1 GCA_022600255.1 Actinomycetes bacterium
AACCCGCCCGTTTGTTCATCAGAACCTGCCTTCCATCGGCCAATACGACCGCCCACAACGCACGAATCGACAGTACTGATGCGCAGAAGGGATGCAACTTGAGTAACTCAATCAGACCTACGGGCCAGCGCAGCGTAAGTTGGTCATGTGAGACTACGCACCCGGCTAACCGGTTTGCAGCATCCAGAGGCCAGCCATGACACAGGACAAGCCCCCTTCTTCGAAGGCTGGTACGTGAAGTCGGTGAGCCAGGATCAACGCCACCGGCTTGCTCTCATACCGGGGATTTTTCGTAGTGACACTGGCGTGACTGAAGCTTTCGTACAAGTCCTTGACGGCGCCACGGGAAACTCCTGGTTTGTCTCATTCCCAGCAGAGCAGTACGCATCCTCGAACGATCGTTTCGCCGTATCGGTGGGCCCGAACCGCTTCGATGCCACCGGCTACAGCGTTTCATTGCCTGCTAACGATTCCATTGGGTTCCCGGGGTTGTCGGGGACAGTGGACTACTCGACTCCGATGGACAGTTGGCCAACCTCCGTGCGCTCCCCGGGCGCGATGGGTTGGTACGCCTATGTCCCCCGCATGGAGTGCTATCACGGTGTCGTTTCGTTTGGACACTTGCTCGATGGATCGCTCACTTTCGGCGACAAGCCGCTAGGTTTCACAGACGGCAAGGGCTACATAGAAAAGGATTGGGGCCAGGCGTTTCCGCGCGGGTACGTCTGGATGCACAGCAACAGCTTCTCCAACCCGAACACATCTCTGATGGGTTCCCTAGCGGTGATTCCGTGGTTGCGGGGCGAGTTCCCCGGACTCCTGCTAGGACTACGGACCGAACATGGGCTGGCCCGCTTCGCCACCTACACCGGCGCCAAGGTGCAGCACCTGCACATCAGCGATCACGAGGTTGAACTCGTAGTGCAGGATCGCGGCAAACACCGATTGGAGCTCATCGCCGAACGGACCCAAGGCGCCCTGCTTCATGCGCCGATTCGAACCGAGATGCACAAACGTGTGGAGGAGACGCTCGATGCCCGGATCCTCCTGCGGCTCACCGATAACGCCGGAACCGTATTGCTCGAGGACATCGGGCAAGTGGGTGGCCTAGAGGTGCACGGCGACGTGGAGCGACTACACGCTACCTAGGCACTAAAACAGCACCAAAGCCCCGTTGATCGCCAAGAGCAGGCCAAGGAACCCCAAAACGCCGATCGTCACGGTCTGGCCATTCTTGTCCAACCACAACCGCGTCTTCTCCAAAATGACGTCCCGGTTCGGCGCCACCAGGTAGATCCCGATCGGAATGATCAGGGTGATACACATGGCCACCACGATGATCAGGAGGCTGGCACCCTTTAGCCAGAACCCGAACTCGTCGCCTTCCTGAAAAACGACATCCAACGCTGCGATGAAGATCGCTAGGTTCATGACGTTGACGATGGCCAAGACAAACCCATAGACGAAGATTCGCCGGGCGTCAGTCGCGGTCCGGATCGCCGTCATCCACTTCGGGGACGGAGCATCCGCATCAGGCTGATTCAGGAGTTTCTTGACAGCAAATATGAAAAGCAGGATGCCTAGGAACAGCTTCAGAGAGCCACCCCAAGTGGTGGCGTCTCGCTGCGGCTTTAGGTCCAGTGACCAGAACAGCAGGAAAGACCCGAGCAGCATGTAGGCCAGCACGTAACCGATCAGGAAAGATCCCGAATGGATGACGGGTCGGTGGGTTGCCAACAGTACGATCACGAGCACCACGGGCACAACACCAAGTGCAGCGGCCAGCGATATTGGGACCGCAACCGTCAGCACATCGCCCATGGACTCTCCCCTGTCTGGTGTCTCTGACGGACTCTAGTGCAGGACGGCCCAATGCAACGCGCCTTTCCCGGGACTAGGCTCGACCCGGCCGAGCCGTGACTTATCCGCCGTGGGGACTACTGAGCTTCCAGAGGGAGCAGTTGCAGTTGACGAGACTGAGCGACCAAGTGATCGGCCTCATCCCAAATAAGCGCATCCACCTCTAGGCGCCCATCGCTGATGAAGCGGGTTTGGGCATCGATCCGCAGCCAACCTGGCACCGGGATTGCCCGCACGTGCACGGTCAGTTCCAAGGTGGGAGTCCAGGCCACGGGTAGCCCGGAGTTGAACGTGGTTGGGGGTAACGCGTCCGCCGCTAAGAGCAAGGCGAGGGAATCGATCGACTCGCTCCCGGGGAGCTGGAACCACGAGCGCATCTGTGGTTGGCCACTAGGCTTGCCCTCTGCAAAGCCCGCGTCTTGCGGGTGCAGTCGCAAATCCACCTTGCCCATGAAAGCTGGTGGGAACGGTACGGAGTCGGGAGTCTCGGGGGCTCGGAAAAGCGAAAAACACTCTTCCACTGGGGGAAGATCCGGGGGCCCGGCTAGGGATACCAAGGACTGCGCTCCTTGCACAACCTCGCCGAAGGAGCCTAAAGCCGACACGAGGGGTTTGTCTTCGGCAAAGGCCGTGGCCGCGACTGTGCTAGCGGTGCGGCCCTGCTTCAACACCTCAGTTCGAATCTCCACCAATCCGGGTCGGGTTGGGGCCAGAAAGTGGGCAGTAATGCTTAGAGGATCTTGCCTGCCCGTCTCGTTCCGCATGGCGTTTCCTAGCAACGCCAACACGTAACCGCCGTTGGTGTTTCCTAGGATGTCCCAACCAGGGGCGATTGAGCCATCCCAAAGGCCCGGGCTGCGTTGACTGACACTGCTGGCCTTGGTGAATGCGGAGTCGGTAGTCATACCGTCAGCATACGAAAGGTCGGCCCACGATCCGGGCCGAGTAGCCGACCTGCCTGCGGTTGCTGCGGAATACTAACTGTGTGGACGCATCGATCGCACTGCTATTGCACGTGCTGCCGTTGGCGCTCGGAGCGGCGATGAGTCCCACCGTCCTCACCGCCGAAATCCTAATTCTCTCTGGTGGTGATGGGGCGCTCAAACGCGGTTGGGCGTTAGCGATCGGTCGGATGTCTGCCCTGTTTGTCGTCGGGTTCTTCGGATTGCAGCTGCTCGCCCTGCTTCCCGACTTCTCCACCGGAGAACCCTCCCTGTTCGAGGCCGTCCTGTTCGTGCTGGCCGGAGCAGTCTTGCTCGCGATTGCTTACCTGGAGTGGCGCCGCCGTCATGATCCCCCCAAGCCGTCGAAGGTCATGAATGACCTCGTCGATGCCAGGCCCATCTACATTCTGCTGTTCGGAATCGGATGGATGTTTGTCAACATGTCCACACTGGCGCTGTATGTACCGGCCCTGCATGTGATTACAAGCTCGCCGACCAATGACATCGTCAAGGTCCTAGTGTTCCTGATTCTGTTTATCATCACATCGGCTGTTGTTCTCGTACCGGTTCTAGCCGTAACTTTCTTTGGGGCGCGTGCCAACGCGGCCCTCCACACGGTGCATCGTTGGGTGAATCAGCACTCGCACTTGGTCGTCATTGTGGTCAGTGGTGGGTTCGGGATTGCGCTCGTTGTGATTGGGGTGGGTGCGTTCATCGCACTGTCGTGAGCCTGGACAGTGGGTTTAACCGACTTCGTCGCCACAAGGTGGCTATCTTTCTGTGTATGAGAACTTCGACGACACGTAAGACAGTGGGCGGCGCGGCCGCATTGGCTGCCGTCGCCTTAATCCTGGCGGGGTGCACGTCCGATGAAGGCACTGACATCCCCGCTGGCGGCCAAGCCACGGTCGTGCCTAGCGCCTCTACGAGTGCTGGAGAAAGCACCGCCGCGGCCGAGACCGCCGCCGCAGCAACAGCCGTGGCAGAGAAGATCAACTGCACCGGGCTCACCCCTGCCCAAACAGCGGAGATTTTTGTCGAAGCCCGATACGAGTGTGATTTCCAAGGCACCACAATCTCGATCTACACATTTGATAGCGCCGAGAATGAACAGGAATGGATCACCTCGGCGACATCGATTGCCGGACCCGCCAAGGTGATCGCAGCCGGTGACCAAGTTGTGGTGCTCACTGATGACAAACAACTGGGCGACGACGTTCGGGCACTCCTAGGGTAAGGACTACTGCGCCTCGGCCCTTAAACAGCCAGGCCGCAGGCCCGAGATTGACAAGGAGAACCGCCATGTCTCTGGAGAACTGGCAATCTCGCTACAGCCAACCAGATCGAGTCTGGTCCAATCGGCCCAATCAGTGGCTGGTAGAGGTTGCCAGCCAGTTGGTACCCGGATCGGCCATCGACGTGGGATCTGGAGAGGGCGCCGACGCGATCTGGCTGGCAGAATCCGGGTGGCGGGTGACCGGACTCGACTTTGCACCCGCCGCGCTGCGACGTGCTGCTGAACATGTCCCCAACCCCGAAGTCGCGGGCCGGATCATCTGGCAGGAACAGGATCTGGTCAGTTGGCGGCCAACGCCGCGATCGGCCGATTTCGTGTCCGTGCAGTTCTTCCACGCTCAGCCTGAGGTCCGGTCCCAGGTACATCAGCGTGCTTGGGAAGCCACCCGCCGCGATCTGTTGATTGTGGGGCATGACCTAACGAACGCGACCGAAGGGAACGGGGGCCCACCGGACCCGACCGTGTTGTATTCCGCGGAAGAGGTCTTGGCCTCACTGGATGTCACGGGGGCGGACGTGCTGGCGGCGGAAAGACGATCCCGGAACCCGGATGATCCACAATCCATCATGTGGGACAGCATGCTGTGGGTTCGCCGCGGCAACTCTGGTTGATCGCCAACCGTGCGAGACCGGTGCTCGTGATTCGAGGAACTACATCCGGTCCGAGAAGTCCCAACTGGTCAACACCGCCGGGGAGATCCGGATCGCGACTTCAGTGCTGACTCTGCTCATGAGCCAGTCCCCCAGTTGCGAGTTCGTGAATCCATACCGATCCAAGAGCGCCTTTAGGACCGGTTCAGCGGCGCTTGCATCGATGCTGGCTGTGCCGCGGCCTCGCACGCCACGATATGGCGCGGAATCTCCGGCGATTTCGAACCCAACCTCGGGGTTGGCTTCGATTCGGCGGACGACGAGCGCTGACCCGGTAGTGGCACACCAGATCGCA
>JAHZKU010000143.1 GCA_022600255.1 Actinomycetes bacterium
CAACTCGAAGAACTCATTACCTAGGTCGTAGTGGGCGCGGATATCCGCGGCGTCGGCCACTGGGTCTTGTGGTCGATCTGCTCGGGTCACTTCTAAGAGCGGTGCGGCAAGTTGATGCCACAGGTTCTCCGCTTGCTGCACCCGTGCCAGGCTGCGCACTGCGATCCTGAGCAGACCGGTCAAGTTATCGGTCCGCCACCACCCGTCGGCGTAGCTGCGGCCCATGCCGATCCCACCGGAGTGGATCAGCGCGCTATACGTCTTTGAGTCGAGAATCTCCACGGTGACCTGCGGGCCGAAACCGTCGCCGAATTCGTACTGGCCAAGCGGGTCGATCCAGCGGATCTGTCCGCCACGGACGCCGCGCAGCACCGTGAGCACATAAAGCCGATGCCGGGCACGTGGATTACGCCAGTCCAAAGCCGGCGGCTGCGCCGTTGCCACAATCCGCTCCAATCCCGGCCAGGGCGATGCCACACCTGCGGCGGGTCATTCGCTGATGCCTCACCGCAAAAACCACTCGTCGTTCATGGCAGCTCAGGCCTTCGCCCCGGACACCTCACCGGCGGTCTCGGCCTCAGTCACCGCGGCGGCTACCTGCTCCTCACACCAATCCCAGAGTTCGTCGATTTGGGCAGGCGCCATCTTGGTCTTGGGCAGGTAAGCAGTGCCGCGCGGGGCACGGTCGTGCCAGAACTGACCGCTCATTCCCTGCGGAGTGGGACTCGCGGCCAGCCACGCGATCGTGTCGGCGCCCTGCTCGGGCGTGCGCAACAGTGGGCCCATCACTTTGTGAAACGTGGGCAAGGACGTCACGACCCCAGGGGTGTCAGCCCAACCCGGGTGCATCGCCAAGAAGTCGATGTGGCTATTCACCTCATGCTGCGCCCAAGCAATGTTCAAGGCAACTTGGGCTCGCTTGGCCCTGGCGTAAGCCACGGTGCCGTCGTAATCATCAGGCCGCATCACGAGTCGCCGTAGCGAAAGCGGCTCGCTATACATTCCGCCCGACGAGACAGTGATGACCCGTGCCGAGGCCCGTTTCCGAAGGAGGGGTAACAAACCGGCCGTTAGTTGAAACTGACCCAAAACCTGGCTCGCCACGGTCATCTCCATCCCCTGGCTGTTCATCGTGTATTCCGCTGAAAGTGCGCCGGCGTTTTGGATGACGGTGTCGAGATCGGAATGGTGCTCAATCACGTCGGCGATCAACTGCGTCACCTGCCCGGGCTCAGCCATGTCCGCGGTCAAGAAGCTCGCCTCATGACTGGGACTGCTCTGCCGGACTGCTTCCGTGGCCGCCGCTGTCTTGCTGGGATTTCGCCCGACTAGAACCACGCGAGCCCCCATGGCCGCAAGCTGATGGGCAGCCGCCAGACCTAAGCCCGATGTTGCCCCCGTGATGAGGATCTCCCGGCCCGCGAGGTCAGGAGTGGACTCACTCTCCCACCCAAACATCCCGCGGCGAGCCTGTAGGCCAAGCTTGGTGAACGAACCTACGATGCTGTACTCCAACGCGGTATCTGCGACCTTGCGCCAACCGTCTGGGTGAATCTGAGACATTCTGTCAAGCTTCCTTATCTTGGTTTCGAACTGCGGCCAGATCGTCGAACCGACGTACCGCTGCCGGACCGGAGTCCGCGAAATAATCCGCTCCTAGCTCTAACGCTGTCGCCTCATCTGGGATTCCATGACCACCCAGAACGATGGGCGCTTCGGTGGCGGATCGTAGCTGCGCAGTCAACGCCACTACGTTCTCTTCGTTGCCGGCAGCTGTCACACTGACCCCGATCGCCACGACGTCTGCTGCGTCACGCACAAACTCCACGAAACTTTCGGCCGGCAGGTTTGCTCCCAGATCACTGACACGAAACCCCGCTTCGCGGACCAAATCTGCCAAGATCGCGATTGGCAGATCGTGCTGCTCCCCCGCGGGTGCTCCCAGGATTACCGTGCCGCGCTTCCGGCCACGTTTGGCGAACTGTGGACCCAATCGGCCTACGACGCGGCGGGCGATCGCCGAGGCTTGGTGCTCCTGTGCGATAGAGAGCTCCCCGGCGGACCATGCCTCTCCCACATGACGCAGGGTTGGCACTAACACCTCAAGGTAGAACTGCGTCGGTTTCATGCCGGAGGTCAGTACATCTTCGGCCACCTTCCAGGCACCAGCTTCGTCACCGGCCAGCAACTGAGCTTGAAAACGATCCGCCCACTCACCTGAGGATTTGCGAGCCCGGCCGCGCCGCTGATTTTTCTTGGCGTTTGCCAGTTCGGCCAAGTCAGCCGGATCGATCTGCCACTCACCATTAACCTGAGTTCCCGGAAGGCGGCCTGTGCGCACGTAGCGATACACGGTCATGTAGTGCACGCCCAGCCGGGAAGCCGCCTCATGCAGCGAAATCGGTTTATCGACTACCGCAGGCCCGTCCACGGAATCAGGCATTGGGCGCTCCTATGACATGTCGAATCCAACGGACGGCGGATCCGTTGCGCGTAGTCTTCAAGTATTAGCACTAAACTAGTGCCATTGCGAGCGAAACCGGAAATCTGCCGGTTTTTCCCGCGCTTCAGGCCGCCAGACTGTCGACAACTTGGGCGTTCAGACGCCGTAGGTTTCCCTCCCACAATTTGGTCAGAATTGGCTTGGCCACAAATTCAGTGAGACGCCCCCCGAGGTGCCGCGGGAAACCCAGCTGCTCTTGCCAGCTAAAGCGAGTCTGATCACCCTCCGCTGTGAGCGTGAATACTCCTGTCCCGGTAACCAGTCCGGAGTGGCGCACACCCATCGCTGCGTTATCGCGCCATTGGGTGACCTCC
>JAHZKU010000144.1 GCA_022600255.1 Actinomycetes bacterium
GGTGCAGATCATTCTGCCGGCCGGCTCGATGCTGGCCCCGCAGTATCCGGCGGCCGTGGTGGCCGGCAACGTAGAAACCAGTCAGGCCATCACCAACGCACTCTTTGGTGCCTTGGGTGTGATCGCATCGGCCCAAGACACCATGAATAACCTCACCTTCGGCGACCAAACCCAGCAGTACTACGAGACCATCTGCGGGGGAACTGGCGCTGGACCCACATTCGATGGGACGGCCGCGGTGCAAAGCCATATGACCAACTCGAGGCTGACCGATCCCGAGGTGTTAGAAATACGGTTCCCGGTATTGGTGGACTCCTTCTCGATTCGTCCCAACACCGGCGGTTCGGGCCAACACGTGGGCGGCGATGGCGTGGATCGCAGGCTCCGCTTCACGGCTCCGATGGACTTTGCGATCCTGTCCAACCGACGCACCACCGCGCCCTTCGGCCTAGCCGGCGGCGACGCCGCAGCGCCGGGTCGCAACTGGATTGTCCGCGCGGACGGCGAGCAAGAGTCACTATCCAGTACCGACCGAGGTCAGTTGCAGCCGGGCGACACCTTGATCATTCAGACCCCCGGTGGCGGTGGGTTTGGTGGCAATGACGGTCAGTTCGTTCGTCGCGAGGCCAGAGCCCACTTGAGTCCCGAATAAAGTACACCGCCGGGGACTTGAACCCCGAACCCGCAGATTAAGAGTCTGCTGCTCTGCCAGTTGAGCTAGCGGTGCGAGACGATTGTAGCACTGGCCAAAGCTGATTCCACCCGGCGCCGAGCGCGCTGGATCACACCTGCAAGGCCGCAATCTCCTGGAAGAACTCCAGTGATTCGGGGTTGGCCAGTGCCTCGGTATTGCGGACCGTCCGGCCGTGGACAACATCGGCCACGGCCAGTTCGGCCAGCTTGCCGGAGCGCGTCCGGGGCAGGTCCGGCACGGCCACGATCCGAGCTGGCACATGGCGGGGCGAGCACTGGGTGCGCAGTCGAGTCCTGATCTGACGGACCAGCGTTTCATCCAGTGGCATGTCGGGGGCAAGTCGAACGAAAAGCACAATGCGGGTGTCGTCGTCCCATTCTTGACCGATCGCCAAGGATTCCTGAACGTCTGGGAGTTGCTCGACCTGCCGATAGATTTCGGCGGTGCCGATCCGCACGCCCCCAGCGTTCAGCGTGGCATCCGCACGACCGTGGATCACCAATCCGCCGTGTTCTGTCCAGGAAGCGAAATCGCCTTGTGCCCACGTCCCGTCGAATCGTTCGAAGTAAGCCGCGTTATAGCGAGCGTCGTCGGGATCCGCCATGAAACGCAATGGCATCGACGGGATGGCCGCCTTGCACACAAGCTCACCCCGCACGCCTGGTCGATCTACCGTGGTCGCGCCGGCCTCGTCCCACACATCGACGGGAACCCCCAGAATCGGGCCCTGAATCTCGCCGGCGTGGACCGGTTTGGTCGGGTCACCGCCCACGAAGCAACCACAGATGTCGGTGCCTCCACTGATCGATGCCAGGTGAACGTCTGACTTCACGTGCTCGTAGATGTACTCGTACCCCTCAGCGTTAAGGGGTGACCCGGTTGATGCGATTGTGCGAAGTTTGGGAAACCGGTGGACCGCAGCCGGGTCGGTGCCAGCCTTCGCGCTGGCATCAATGTACTTCGCGCTGGTGCCGAAGAAGCTAACCTGCTCCTGCGCCGCCAAGTCCCAGAGCACCATCGCATCGGGGGCGAACGGGGAGCCGTCATACAGCACGATCGTGGCCCCGTGAGCCAGGTTCGTAACCAGCCAGTTCCACATCATCCAACCGCAAGTGGTGTAGTAGAACACGGTGTCGCCAGCGCGGATATCGCAGTGCAACTGCTGTTCTGAGATCTGCTTAAGCAAGATCCCCGCAGCGCTGTGCACGATGCACTTGGGTGCTCCCGTTGTGCCAGAGGAATAGAGCACAAATCCTGGTTCGGAAAAGGGTTGGCGCACCGGCGCCATGGCCGCCTCCGCCGCGGTGGCGAGTTCACGCCCGGGAGCCGAGTCTGCTCGGGAATCCGTAGCCTGGGTCTCGGCAACCTCAGCAAAGCCAGCCACGGTTAAATCCAGTGACCGCGGAATCGTCGCCAAGTCCGGCGATGTCTGCAGCTCCCCCACCACGAGCACCGCCTGCAGGGTGGGGAGGCCCGCCGTAACGTCCGCGATGAGGGGCAGCCGCTCATGGTGCTTGCCACCGTAGACGTATCCGTCCGCCGCGACCAGAACCTTGGGTTGGACTTGGGAGAACCGATCCAGCACTCCGGCAACTCCGAAGTCCGGGCTGGTACTGGTGAACACAGCCCCCAGCGAATTCGCGGCCAGCATTGTGATCACTGTTTGCGGGATGTTGGGCAACCAAGCGGCCACGTGATCCCCGGGGCCCACGCCTTGCTCCACGAACCAGCGGGTCAGCCTACTCACCGCGGCACGCAGGGTCGGCCAGGTGAGTTCCCGACGCAGCCCGTCCTCCCGCCGGTAGATGATGGCGACATCGCCAGCCCCGGCGCGATCACCACCGGCCAGCAGATTCTCCGCGTAGGACACCCGGGCAGCTGGGAAGAACCGTGTCTGGCGAATTTCGCCGTCAGTAACCGCTGGGCCTGTGCCTCGATCGCCGATCACACCGCCAAAGGCCCAAACAGCTTCCCAGAAAGCATCAGGATTACGCAGCGACCATTCGTAAAGCGTGTCCTGATCGCCCTGCGGCTGATGCGCAGCAGCAAAGGCCGCCATCTGAGAGTCCGCGATCCGTTCTGAGGTCGGTTGCCAAAGGAGTCGGCCCTGCTCAGTCAACTACGACCTCCGCAGCTGTTGCCATGACGGACTCAGCCACGCTGGGCTCAGGATTCGGTGATGGCGAGCGGGACTTGGCCCGTGGCCAGACTGGCGGTCGTGACGGGCGGGGTGGCCGGACCGGGCGCAAGTTCGGCAGCGGTGCGCGCCACCCGGGCGACTTCAGGTGTGACCGCTGACCGTGGCACTGGCACCCAAACAACTTCACGCAGGCGTTCCAACTCACGTCGTCGACTGCGTGCCTTGAGGCCACGACGCACAACCACCAATCCCACGACCGTGACGGCCACCGCAGCCACCCGTTCGCGGCGAACTTCCCCAGTTTCCATATTGATGAAGACCCCAGCGACCTTGGCCTTAACCTTGGCTATGAGGACCGGCGGTGCGGTCTCCGCCTTCAGGCGGTTGATATTGGCGACAAGGCGCTCGCGAGTCTCGGCCATGTCGGACTGAATCTGCGCCTTGCTGCGCGGTTTCTGATCCTTGTCGTCCTGCTTGGGACTCACGAGTGCCTCCGAATGATTGCGAACCTGCTCCGATAGCCTACGCGCTCAGCTTAGTGGGATCGAAACCATACGGCAGTTCAAGGCGGTGAGTCGCCAGTAGAGGTGCGTTCGACAGCAGTTCGACCGTGGGTGCATCCGCAACGATCCGGCCCTGACTGAGAATCACGGACCTCTCGCACAGTTGCAGTGCGTAGGACAGATCGTGGGTGACCATGACGGTCGTACGGCCAAGCCGCTCCAGCACTTCGGCCACTTCCCGCCGACTAGTGGGATCTAGGTTGGAGCTAGGTTCGTCCAGGATCAGGATGTCGGGTTCACTGGCCAGCACCGTTGCGATCGCGACCCGGCGCCGCTGGCCTTGCGACAGGTGGTGCGGCGGGCGATTCGCACTGGAAAGCATGTCGACCTCACGCAAGGCCCTCTTCACCCGGCTTTCCAAAGCCTCCCCGTGCAGCCCAGCATTGGCCGGGCCAAAAGCGACGTCCTGCTGCACGGTAGGCATGAACAACTGATCGTCCGGATCCTGGAACACCAGTCCCACGCGTTGGCGTATCTCGGCCGCCGTGTCCGGTGTCACCGGGGTTCCCTCGATGACCACAGCACCGGAGGCTGGGGACAACAAGCCGTTCAAGTGCAACATCAAGGTGGTCTTACCGGCTCCGTTGGGGCCCAAGACAGCGACCCGCTCACCGGATCGGATCGTTAGGTCAACGCCTCGCAGCGCGGACGTGCCATCGGGGTACTCGTAGTGCAGGTCCGCGATCTGCAGTGTCGGCGAGCCTTGGGGTAGCTCGGTCATTGGGTCAGCACCGCCGTGAGACACACCGTCAGGACCAGCGCGGGCAGGAGTGCCGCTGCGGCCCAGGTCGCTGGCGCAACTGTTCGGCCTTGGCCAAGTTGCGGCAACTCACCGGTATAACCCCGGCTCAGCATGGCGATGTGGACTCGCTCGCCGCGCTCGTAGGAGCGGATGAAGAGTGTCCCGAGGGAATGGGCCAAGATGGGCCAACTGCGCGGCCCCTTGCCAGAGAAGCCGCGGGCCGCACGCGCTCGACTCATCCGCGCGGCTTCATCGGTCACCACATTGACGTACCGAATCATGGAGGTCAGGATGGCGACGATCAGGCTAGGAAACTTGAGTTGATGCAGACCTTCCACCAAGTCCGACATCGTCGTCGTAGCCGCCAGGATTATCGACACAAACAGGCCCAGCGTGGCTTTGGCCAGCAACCCCCAGGCCGACCACAAGCCCGCCTCGGATAGCAGCACCGGACCAACTTCGAGGCGCGGCCCTTGACCGATGAACGGCATCAGCACGGCAAACACAACGAAAGGAACTTCCACAATGAAGCGCGGTAGAACCCGGACCATCTTGATGTTTGCCATCGCCAGCACCGTGACTAGCAGGGCGAAATAGACGAAGAAGGCCCACATCGCTTCCGGAGGGGTGAGGACGATCAGGAAGACCGTCGCCAACGCTACGACCAGTTTTACCTTGGCAGGAAGGTCGTGGATGCGGGAAGACCGAGCCACATACAGTCGATCACCAACGAGGTGACCCGTGGCGTGATCACCCACCCGTGGGCCAGTCTGGCGCGGAGTCACTGGCAGGTGGGCTACCTGGCTCCGACTTGCGCGGTGACGCACTGAAACCCGTTTCCAGCTCCCCCGGTTTGCGCCGCGCCGTCAGCAGCATGAACAGACCCAGGCCAAGGCCTAGCGTAAGAGTTAGCCCGATCGCCGCTGAGATACCAAAGCCTGCTTGTTCGTCCTCGACGCCCGCAAATCCGTAGTCGGCGAGGGGTGAGTCAGCGTTGGCCGAGTCTTCCGCAGTTTCGGCGAACCCCTCAGACTCAGCCACGCTCTCTAGACCGTCGGGCGCACTACTAGCGAACAGCGCCGCTCCCCCGGCCACAACAGCTGAGCTCAACATGCCCACAATGAGCAGTAGGGCCACCGCTCGGCGTCCCGTGGTTGTCATGACAGCACCGCCTCTTCTGATCGCTGGGCACGTTCGGCTTTTCTTAGGTCAACGACGCCTGTGACAAGGTCCGGTCGCACGCTCAAGATGGCACCAACAACCAAGGCTGTGATCACTCCTTCGATTGCACCGATCAGCGTATGAACGCCAAGCATGGCCACCGCAACTGCGCCAGTGTCCACAGCGGCCGTACCACCGACTGCAAACTCCATCACGAAACCGGCGGCCGCTGCCAATACCGAGACGAAGCCGGCAATCCCGGCTCCCACCATGACCGCCGCCTTGCCAGTGCCAAAGACACGCACCACCAGCCGGAAGGCAGGCCAAGCCACTAGGGCCGTAAGAATCGCGAGGTTCAAGACATTTAGCCCAAGGGCAGTCAACCCGCCATCTGCGAAAAACAGGGCTTGGACGATAACCACGACACTGACCGCGACTACCCCGGCATAGGGCCCAATCAGGATCACCGCCAAGGCCGCGCCGATCATGTGCCCACTAGTGCCAGCCCCAACCGGAAAGTTGAACATCTGAGCGGCGAACACGAAAACCGCGACCAGGCCGGCCATCGGGGCAGCGGCATCAGACATCGTCTTGCGCGTCCGCTGCAGGCACACAGCCACCACCGCGGTGGACACGCCAGCGGCCGCGAGCGACACCGGAACGTCAATGAAGCCATCAGGAACGTGCACCAGATGCCGCCTCTCTTTTAGACCCTCATTTGCCGGCGTGTGCCGCAACAGCGACGCTCGTCGCGAGTAGGCAGAGACCGGACCCAGGTTCACCGGAAGAGCCTTATTGCAACAGGTGTGCAATAGCCTACAAGATTCCAGCATTCCCCACATAACCCCGTGGCTGCCGGTGGTCAGTGCGAGGGCGCTAGGCTCGTCTCAAGCGCGACGAAAGGGAAACAATGCCGCAGTTGAGCGTTGGCGATCAGGCTCCGAATTGGACTCTGCTGAACGACAAGGACGAAGAAGTTAGCCTGAGCGACTTCGCAGGCAAGACTGTGGTCTTCTACGCCTACCCACGCGCCATGACCCCCGGCTGCACCACCCAAGCCTGCGACTTTCGGGACTCGCTAGATGCCCTCAACGCAGCCGGCGTCACCGTTATTGGAATCAGTCCGGACAAGCCGGCCAGCTTGGCCAAGTTTCGCGACAAGGACGCCTTGGCCTTCACCCTGGTCTCCGACCCAGACAAGGAAGTCCTGGCCGAGTATGGCTTCTTCGGCGAGAAGAAGAACTACGGCAAGGTTGTGCAAGGGGTGATCCGCTCCACCGTGGTGATCGGCCCCGACGGCAAGATCGAACATGCCCTTTACAACGTCAAGGCCAAAGGCCACGTGGGACGCCTGCGCGACCTCCTCGGGGTGTAGCAGGCAGTTCTAGTCGACCGGCTCTTCGAGCTCTGAGATTGCTGACGTCAATGCGTCTAGCCGCTGGCTCAGAATCTCCTGCGCATCCCAGAGCCCACGGTTATAGAAGTAGGCGCCCAGCCTCTTTGACAATGCTTTGATCAGAAACTCCGTCTCGAACCGGTCCAGCTCCTGATCCAACTCCCGTTCGAAGTAATCCTTGAGCTCGGCTACCATCAGGGCTTTCTCCTCCGGAGTGAACTCGATCTGGGGCATGCTGGGCTCCTTGGCGCAGGATGGGTGTGATCCCGTACCCTATAACTCGGCGACCATGCGGCCACAGCATGGTGCTCCACGCGGGTGTGGCGGAATTGGCAGACGCGCAGGTTTTAGGTACCTGTGTCTTCGGACGTGGGAGTTCAAGTCTCCCCACCCGCACTGGTTATTGGGCTGCTACCCACCGCACCCAGTTATCGAACGAATTGAGAACGCTGCCCGATCGGCCGTCCTCGTTATGACGACCAGTTGGTTCAGTTTTTCTCGGGCGACTGGTCTGCACCGGAGCCTTGGACTCCTGCCGTGACCAGTTCAGGCTGGTTCGCGGTGGGCTGCATGTCTTCGGATCGGCGTCGCGACACGATCGCGAGGATGAGCCCCAGGAGCAGGAGGGTGAAAGCAGCGCCGGCCATCAGCCAAATGGACGAGCCACCCGTGTAGGCCAGGACTCCGGTGCCCCCTGCTGCCACTCCTGCGCCAGCACTTGGATTGTTGTACATTGGCGGGCTCCCTTCTCGGTCTGTCCCTTCCGACAATCCAATGGTTCCCTGCACCTGTTGGTTCATGCGGGCCTGGGTCGACCAGCCTAGTGACTGCAGCACCAGGACAACTACTGTGAGTAACGAGGCGAGTGCGACAAGCGAACTCACGCCATGTCAGGTCTCTTGCGAACCTGCTACCGCTTCCTAGTCGTGCGGACTATGACCGACGAATCACATCTGGGTGGGTCTAAAGGTTTCTCCGGATTCTGGCGATGAGAAGAGTGTGGACACACAAGCACCTCGCCTGCTTTCGAGGCCGATAACGCTGATCCTCGCGTTGCTCGCCGCCATGCTGCTGGTACCAGTTGCTGGTGCGTTGGCCTCAACATCCACTACCGGTTCCAGCGTCGACGCCGCCAGTGAGACAAGGGTCGCCGATCAACGCGTGCTGAAGAAGAGGGTGAAGGTCGCCAAAGTCAGGAAGGCGCGGCGTGCCACCGCGACTGTGAAGGTCAAGGTCCGCCTTGCGGTGGTTGACGGTGAGAAGGTAAACGCACAGGCCGGTGGCAAGGCCCGGCGCAGTGTCACAAAGGCTGTCGCTGCGAAGGCGAAGAAGATGGCGCTGCGCAAGGCCAAAAGGAATGCCCTTGCGACGGCGAGCGTCAAGGCTCAGGCGAAAGGACGGGACAAGGTGAAGCGCGGCAAACCTGTACCCTCCACCTCTCCCACCCCGACCACCTCACCCACCCCGACGGTATCGCCTTCGCCAAGCACCTCTCCGACGCCCACGAGTTCGCCAACCACGCCGCCGAGCCCGAATGAACCTGGCAGTGCACTAGGGCTCAACATCTGGACTCTCAACGACCTCGACGCCGCCCAGCAGAAGCTCGGGTGGGAAGCCGCGGTGGTCGGTGTATTCGCCGACTGGGTCCACAATCCCGACTTCCCTAGGGCTACAGCGGACGCGGTGCATGAGCGCGGAGCTACGCTCTTGGTTGCCTGGGAGCCCTGGGACTCGTGGAACGAGAGCACTGAGCAGAGCGACTTCCAGTTGCGCGACATCGTTGCTGGCAATCACGACACCTTAATCGCGCGCTGGGCCAACCAGATTCGCAGCTTCGGCATGCCGGTGCTGATCCGCTGGGCGCCGGAGATGAACGGCGACTGGCGGCCCTGGTCCCCGGTCAAGAACGGCAACCGAGCCGGTGAATACGTACAGGCGTGGAACCATGTGCGTGCGATCTTCGACCAAGCGGGAGCTAGCAATGCCGAATGGGTCTGGAACCCGATCATCGCCTCAGGCGGCTCGGTGTCGCTCGCAGAGGTCTTCCCCGGTGAGGAAGCCGTCGACTACACCGCTCTGGACGGCTACAACTGGGGCAGCACGCGGCCCTGGGGCTGGCAAACTTATGAGGACATCTTCGCCCCGTCGGTCGCTCAACTGGCCTCGCTGGCACCGAACACGCCCTGGTTCATCGCCGAAACCGGCTCGGCTCCGGGCGAACTGAAAGACGAGTGGATCACAGACACCCTCAACCGGGCCCACAATGACGGTGCGGTCGCAGTGGTCTGGTTCGAGTTCAACAAGGAGACCGACTGGCGGCTGTCCGCAGACGCAGATTCAATAGCCGCCACCCAGCCGTTCGCGAACGCGCAGGACTGGTTCACCGCATCCGAAGTCGCCGACAACTACTGGGCTACTCCGTGACCGAATGTGACGGGCGGGCGTTCCTCGCGGGCAAAGCGGCGACCTTTCGCGAGCCGAGCACCGCATAGATCATGGTGTTGAGGGCCACGATGGTGGCCACCACTTGGAAGAACGTCGTGTGAATAAGCTCGGGGAAGCGCCCGATGTTGAGCACAAGCATCAACAGTGCCGTTGCGGCTAGGGCAATGAGCAGCCCCCTGACGAGCCATTTCCTAACCGTACGCATCATGCCCCCCTCTGGACGTAGTTCCAGTCGGCGTCCTTGCGCCTGATGGCGTCGTAGACGCTCTTGACGAAGACCGCCTGGATAAAGATGTCGTAGAAGATCTCGATCACCAGTGGGGCGGCGATGAGTCTTGCTTTCCAACCGGCCGGCCACACCGTAACCACACGTTCGATCACGAAGACTAGGCTCACCCCGACCCAGAAGGGGTAGAAGGCGAAGGAGCTGATTGACAGCATGGTCATTATCAGCAACAGGAAAAACAGCTGCAGTGACAGTACGCCGTAGGCAATGCCGAGCTGCTGGCCCCAATACTTCTTGGTGGTCGGAGTCCAGCCGTAGACGCGCAGATTCTCGATCGCGCCACGCTGCCATCGCTCGCGCTGGCGCCATAGCGACTTCCAGTCGGTCATCACCTCGGTGACGTTGCGGCATTGCATCGGCGACACCATCTGATACCCGAGGGTCTTCAATGCGACAGTCAGCTCGTTGTCCTCAGTCATGGCTAACGTGTCGTAGACCTGACCGTGTTGGCCGGGGAGCTGGTCGCCGCGTGCTGTCGCGACCGCACGCAGTGCCTCGGCCCGGAATACCGAAGCCGTACCTGAGAGCACGGTCACGCGCCGTTCATTCATGGCGAGGTCACGCTGATATCGGGTGTACTCATTGCGCTGCAAGGCACCCACTAGGCCGCCCCCGGGTTCACCGAAGAAGAGCCCGCCCACGGCACCGAGTTCGGGGTCGCTCGCCAGTCGCGACATCGCTGTATCGAGGAACTCCGGGACTAGAGCAGTGTCTGCGTCCATGATCATGAAATTGTCTTGCTCACCGCAGCTGGGCAGCAGGATATCGAGTGCCTGGTTCAGGCCGCAGGCTTTTTTTCGCTGTTCTCAGTGGTCTCCATGACAAGCGCTCCGGCGCCGAGCGCCAGTTCGACAGTGCGATCACTGCAGTTGTCCGCAACGACAACGATTTGATCGGGGCGTCGCTCCTGACTCCAGAGACTTCCGATCGCAGGCTCGATCGTGGCTTCTTCATTGTGAGCCGGGATCAGCACGGTGACGGCGAGTCCGTCCGGGTAATCCTGGCTCGGTTGCGGCATCCCTAGCAGCTTCGTGGCCCGGTCTGTCAACATCTTTGCTCCCACTCTCATGACAGTTGTGCCCGAGTGGTCGTGCAAATATCCTTCAGCTAGGGCACTGTGACGAAAGTCGCAATGGGCACCCTCCCACGCCCATTGGGTCCTGCTCGGTGCCGTTCTGGACGCTGTGGTCGGGCCCAAGATTGCACGCCCAGCGCGTGCGGCCTACGAGGTCAGCGCGCCTTGCCACTCACGCACGGATCGGGCGTCGGCGACACTGTTCGCACCAATTGCGAGATAGTTGGAATCAGTTCCCGCACCTGGCACTGCAACTCTTTGATGCGCCCCAACCAAGCGGAAGTGGTTACTTCCGCGAAGTGTTCTTGTCACGACGCAGCTTCTCGCAGATCACCTTGTCCCGGTCGCGATCGAGCGCCTTGCTGCGGCGATAGGTCCGCTTGTCAACCATCGGTCGTACATACCCCGCCCGGACATTGCGCTTGGCTGCCTTTTTGTTCTTAGCGATACCACCCGAGTACGCCCGCTTCACGTGGCCACAGCGTTTGTAGGAAACAGAGCGGGCCTTGGTGACGGTCACGGTGACGCTGCCCGCAGCGCCCGCCGAACCGGCCTGGCCCTCTGCGCCGCCAGCACCACCGACGCCAGGACCGACGGTCGCAATGCCAAAGGTTGAGCCCGCGGGACCGGATGCTTGCCCGGGGCCACCCGCTTGCCCATTCGGCCTACCCTCCTGCGCCTCACCGGTATCGATCGTCCCAGCCGGAGTTCCGACGAGCGTTTTCAATGGGCGCCCACCAGGAGCTCGAACAGCACCGCCGGGACCAGCCAGTCCCTGTCTCCACGTGATCTTTTCACCAGCTTTCACCTTCAGCGAGGTGGTGACTACCGCACCAGATCCGCCAGCTCCACCCATCAAGGCGACCGGGTTACACGGCTGAGGCTCGCCATCCTTATTGGGTGGGGGGCAAACACCGCCACCTGCGCCACCTGCGCCCGAACCGATCGCCACCACCTTCAGCTTGATAACCCCAGGAGGCACGGTGTACGAGCCTGAGGTCCCCGTCGCAACCCTCTGGTATGCCCGGTTTCCTGGTTCCAGGACAGGTTTGGCGGCCTGTGCGGTGGGGATCAACGCAATGGAGGACGCCGCTACTGCCAGGCCGGCAACGACCGCCAGACTCTTACGCATACTCGAAGCTACCCTGCCGTGCACATCCAGACTCTGCCATGAGCATGACTTTCACCCATCTGACGCAACAGGCGAGGCCCTGCATCCGGTTGGGGTCGCGGGTCATATGACCCTCCGGCGCAGCAACCGCCGCCACCAAGCGGGGATGAGCCCACGCCATTCAACTAGCCTTGTGTCGGTGAGCCACTGATTCGGTTGCGCGGTGGCCAAGGACACGGCTCCCTCAACCAGTGTTGCGCAGTCCAGTAGCGATCCCATTAATCGTCAACGACAGCGCCCGGCGCAGTTGCGGAGACGTATTCTCGGCGCCATCCTCCCGCCAGCGTTGCAGGAGTGCCACTTGTAGGAGGTGCAACGGACGCAGGTAATGGTCACGAACAGAAAGGGTCTGGGCTAACCTCGGCTGATCGCTCAGCAGACTCTGCTCCCCTGTCAGGGTCAAGACTTCGGCCGTGGTCAGCCGGTGTTCGGCCTCAATCGTTTCAAAGAAGTGCCGCAACTCGGTAGGCACCAGCTGCTCCACATAGTGGCGGGCGATCCGCAGGTCGGTCTTGGCCAACGTCATTTGTACGTTCGACATGAAGTTGGCAAAGAATGGCCACTCATCCAACATCTCATTCAGCAAGGGGCCGTGCTCAGCCTCTCTGGCCGCCCGCAGACCAGTGCCGACCCCAAACCAACCGGGCACCACTTGGCGAGACTGGGTCCAGCCAAACACCCATGGGATCGCCCGCAGGCCATCGAGCCCGCTGGCCGTGTCCGGTCGTCGCGCCGGTCGCGAGCCCATGTGCATGCCTGCGAGTTCATCAACAGGCGTGGACGCGGCAAAGTAGCGCGGCAGATCCGGGTCATCGACCAGGGCCCGGTAGTGGGCGAAGGCCGCGTCACTCACCAAGTTCATCACGCCATCCCACAGGGCCAACTGCTCCAGCGTCGCGAGTGGCTTGCGGTGCACGGTGGAAGCTTCTAGCGTCGCGGCCAGGGTGAGCTCCAGATTCTCCCGCGCCAAGGATGGCAAGAGGTACTTGTCTGAGATGACTTCCCCTTGCTCGGTGACCTTGATCTGACCATCGAGCACACCAAAGGGCTGGGACATGATGGCCTCAAAGGTCGGGCCCCCTCCGCGGCCAACGGTGCCGCCTCGGCCGTGAAACAACCGTAGGTTTACTCCGTAGCGATTGCAGACATCGCGGAGTCGGCGTTGTGCAAGGTGAATCTCCCACTGGCTGGTGGTGATGCCAGCGTCCTTGTTGGAGTCTGAGTAGCCCAGCATCACCTCTTGCACGTCCCCACGCAGGGACACCAGTTTGCGATAGGCCGGATCAGCTAGCAGATCCTCCAGGATCTGATCGGCCGCCCGCAATTCTGCCACCGTCTCCAGCAGCGGGGCGAAGTCCAGCAACGCGGTCCCCCCAGCCAAGTCGACAAGACCAGCCTCGCGCCCCAGCACCACCGCAGCCAACAGATCATCAGCGCCACGTGTCATCGAAACGATGTAGGTGCTGCAGGCGTCAGGGCCGTACTCCACAATCGCCTGGCGAGCGATGCTGAGGGCCGAAAACGTCTTAGCCCCGGCTTCGTCCAGCGGCGGCGGGCTCGGTGCCAGAGGCCGACGACCCGCAAGTTCCCCTTTGAGTCTGTCTAGGCGTTGGTGGCGATGCAGGGATGCGTATGGATTGGCATCGGGGTCGGCACGATCCAAGAGTTGCCCGACTGCGTAGTGATGCTGCTGCGCATGCTCACGGATATCCAGCGACGCCAACTGCAGGGTGATGGCGGCGACTTCGCGGATCGCCGAATCGACAGTCCCCCGCACAGCCAAGGAGCCACGCGATTCCAGCAAGGCGTTGCGCACGCTGTCCAGATCCGCCAGCACCTCATCGGTGTTGGCATATCCGAAGCCAGCCGGCTCTCCGCCCACGGTTCGGCTCGCCTCGAGTCGGGCGCGGACCAGTGTCAGCTTGAGGCGAATCGGCTCTTCGGCGTTAAGCCGCAAGTAGCGCGGATCAATTCCCGGGAAGCGCTTTAGGTCCTCATCAACTTCGGCACGCAACGCACTGGGCACCCCAGCTAGCCGCTCGCTGATCGAGAGATCCTCGATGAGCCGAACCACAATCTCCTGCAGCCGGTCCACGGCGTGCTGGCGGTGCAGCGCCAACACGTTGGCTGTCACTTCGGCGGTTACGAACGGGTTGCCGTCGCGGTCCCCGCCAATCCAGCTTCCGAATGACAGGGGCCGGGTTGTCGCGGGCAGCTGCACCCCAAGATCGGCCAGGCTGGTGGCCAATGAGCCCAAGGCGCCCCCTAGCGGGCCGCGCACAATATCGTCCAAGAAGTACAGGGCATTGCGAGCTTCATCCAGCACCTCTGGGCGCTCGAGTCGCAGCTCATCTGTTTGCCACAGCAGGTCAATCAGTTCGGTAATCCGGACACGGGCCGATTCGGCCGGGGCAGTTTGTCCGTGGGCTAAGGGCAGTTGCTCTGCGATGCGTTGTAGCTTGATCAACGTGCTGCGCCGCGCGGCCTCGGTTGGGTGTGCGGTGAAGACCGGTTGGGCAGCCAGTTTGTCGGCGACTTCCTGCAGCAGGTCAAGGCCAATGTCGGCCTCTCGGATCCGTGCGGCCGCCCGCAGCAGTGGACCCCCCGTGGTGGCGCGTTCTTGCGCCAAGGTGCGTGCACGATGGACTTGTTCGGCCACGTTCGCTAGGTGGAAGTAGCGGACGAACGCTCGCACGAGCCGGTTGGTGGTAGGCAAGTCCACGCGCGCCAACTCGGGCAGAATCTGCCCGGCCCCAAACTGAGCGGCCTCTTGCACCTGCGCCACAAGTCCGGCAACTTCCTCGCCCTCTAACCGCTGGATCGTGTCAGACAACGCCGTTGCGAGCCGATCCAAGTCCCGTTCGAGGGTCTGCGCCAACTCACGATCTTGCGGGGATTCGGTCATTGCGGCCTACCTTCAGTTGGGGGCGTCAGGACTGGATTGGACTTGCCGGGTGCGCAGTCCCTGGATCGTCAACTCTCTAAAGCGGACAACGACACCCGTAAAGCTTGGTGGCTGCCGGCCAAAGGCCTGTACGAACAAGATGCTGCCTAGGGTATCGAACGACCGGGAATGAGGGATCCCAAGAGCTTGGCTGTCTGGGCGACACACCGCAGCGCACGCGCCTCGGCCACGCAAGACCCATTACCAACCCTGGTGCAGCGGACCGATGTCCGTAATCCTGATCTGTGCGTTGCCCTCGGCGTCGCTTGCTGCAAGATCAACCTCGGCGTGAATCCCCCAGTCCCTGTCACCGTGCGGATCATCGAAGACCTGACGGACAGACCAGTGCGTGTCGTGGACTTGTATCTGCAGCATGTCCCGGCCCTTGGCGGCCGGCCCAACGCCAACGTCCTCATATTCGTTGTAGTAGCGCGCCATCGCATCTTCCCAAGCGGCAGCATCCCAGCCCGCCTGCGCATCCAGTTGGCCCAGCTCCTCCCAAAGGCGCAGTCGAGCAAGTTGCACGCGTCGGAACATGGTGTTGCGGACGAGGACTGTGAAGGCGCGGGTGTTGGCGGTGACCGGCGGTGCAACGGTGACAGCAGTGCGCGCCTCCACGAGCGTTTCTGGCTGGGCTGGGTTGATGAGCTCTTCCCACTCATCCAACAAGCTGGAGTCCACTTGGCGGACAACCTCACCGAGCCACTCCGTCAGGTCATCCATCTCCTCGGTGCGGGCCTCTGCTGGCACCGTCCGACGCAAGGCTTTATAAGCGTTGGACAGGTAACGCAGCACCACACCTTCGGACCTCGCGAGTTGATGAAAACTCACGTACTCGCCGAATGTCATCGACAGTTCGGACAACTCGCGGGCCACCGACTTTGGTCGTAGTTCGTGCTCAGTCACCCACGGATGGCCTTGCGCATAAATGTCATAGGCACCATCCAACAAGTCGGCCAGCGGTTTGGGCCAGGTGATCTCCTCCACCCGCTCCATGCGCTCCTCATATTCGATGCCATCGGCTTTCATCTCCGCAATCGCGGCACCGCGCAGTTCTGATTGTTGGGCACGCAACACCGGTCGTGGATCGTCCAAGGTGGCTTCCAGAATCGACAGCACGTCCCACACGTAAGTCGGTGATTCTCGATCCAGCAGTTCCATTGCAGCCAAAGCAAACGTGGAGAGGGGCTGGTCTAGCGCAAAATCATCTTGCACAGCGCCCACAATCCGCAGAGTGCGGCCTTCCTCATCTGGGCTCGGCAGCACTTCCAGAATCCCAGCGGACACTAGGGATTCTTGGATCGCCGCTGCTTGTTCCTGCAGGCGCTCCTGGGCCTTGTCGTCTTCATCATTTTCAGTCAGCAGATGCTGAATCGCCCCGGCGCTGTCTCCGGGACGTTGGACCGTATTCAGCAGCATCGCGTGGCTCACTTGGAACTGGGATGTGAGCGGTTCCGGATCGGCCGTCGTCAGCCGTTCGAACGTGTCCTGCCGCCAGGTTGGCCCGTCCGGAGGCTTCTTGCGGGAGATCTTGCGGCGCTTCTTCTCATCGTTCCCAGCCTTGATCAGCAGTTTTTCATTCTCGATTTCATGCTCCGGTGCCTGGACCACCACCCAGCCAGCATCATCGAATCCGGGCCGTCCGGCGCGCCCCGCGATCTGGTGAAACTCGCGCGCACGCAACACGCGTTCGCGCCGACCATCGTATTTGACCAGCGAAGAAATGAGCACCGTACGGATCGGCACGTTGATGCCCACCCCCAACGTGTCCGTTCCACAAATCACTTTGAGCAGACCGGCCCGCGCCAGTTGCTCAACCAGTCGCCGATAACGAGGCAACATACCGGCATGGTGCACGCCGATGCCATGACGCACGAGCCGAGACAAGATGCGGCCGAAGCCAGCCGTGAATCGAAATCCACCCAGAGCATCTGCGATGGCGCGCTTCTCCTCCTTCGTACACAGCTTCATGCTCATCAGGGCTTGAGCGTGCTCCAACGCCGCTGCTTGCGAAGGATGCACGACATAGATCGGGGCACGGCCCTGGCTCAGCAACAACTCCACGGTGGCGTGGATGGGGGTCTTCACGTACTCGAAGGACAATGGAACAGGCCGTTGCCCACCTGCGACCGTACTGACGTCCCGACCGGTCCGCCTGGTCAGACCCGTGCGGATGGCACCGGTGTCGCCGAGGGTCGCTGACATTAGGAGAAACTGCGCGTCCGTCAACTCAATCAAGGGCACCTGCCAAGCCCACCCGCGCTCCCGGTCACCGTAGTAGTGGAACTCATCCATCACCACCAAGCCGACATCGGCGCCCGCCCCCTCCCGCAAGGCAAGGTTGGCCAGAATCTCGGCCGTGGCACACACGACGGGTGCATCCGGGTTCACCGCTGCATCGCCGGTCACCATCCCCACGCGATCAGCGCCGAACTGATCACAGAGGTCGAAGAATTTCTCGGAGACCAACGCTTTGATAGGCGCCGTGTAGTACGTGCGCCGCCCAGCCGCTTGCGCCAGAAAGGCCGCGCCCATCGCGACCAGACTCTTGCCTGAACCGGTTGGCGTGGCCAGCACGACGTGAGCCCCAGAGGCCAGTTCCAAGAGCGCGTCCTCTTGGGCCGGATACAGCGGTAGCCCAGCCTGCTCCGCCCACGCAGCGAACTGGGCCAGCAAATCCTCCGGTGCTGCGCCGGTGGAACTTGTGGACGCAGCTAAGCCCCGCAGCAGGTCGGCCAACGAAGGCGGTCCTTTCGCTCCCATCGTCTGCGTCAGGGACGATTGCTCCTGCACATCTGGGGCGTCACTATCTTGCACCCTGCGAACGCTGTCACACTTCGCTTCACGATGGAAACGCGCCGGGATTAGTAATCCCACATACTCTTGCCCGGTGAACTCGCCAGGCGTGTACGGGTTGACCAAGGCAGAACGCCTTCCGATCAAATACTGCCAGCGCCGTTACGACCGAGATGTTTGTTGCGGATGACCCAACAGCCGATGTGAATGCCAACTTTGCGGCGCGCATGGGCTGCCTCGATCAAGTCCGAAGCCCTCACCCTCCGTGGCCAAAACTGATCGTGATCTACTGAGAAACCTCGCCCAAGATATGTTTGGCCAGCGGCTGACAGATCGCACCAACGCCACCAACAACGTGGACGGCTTCGAAGACGTTGACAAGGCGTTTC
Source organism: Actinomycetes bacterium (assembly GCA_022600255.1). Classification (GTDB taxonomy): domain Bacteria; phylum Actinomycetota; class Actinomycetes; order S36-B12; genus JAHZKU01. Next base: position 17,803 of record JAHZKU010000144.1, read on the forward strand.
TCTGAGCTGCAAGAGCACGGCCGAACATAAGCGACCACTAGCCAAGTTGTTGCTGGCGATGTCAGCATCAGAGCCGTATGGGTGGAGGCAAAGCGTTATCGTCTCGATCTGGAGACGGTCAACCTAGATCCCTAACCCGCTGGCACTGACTCCTGTTGCGCGCCCACCGCGAAGTGGGTAGGCGATACGTGGCGATCAGGGCGCCAGCGTCTGCTTCGGCTCGCGCGTCAATGTTTGTTTTGGGGAGCGCGTGTCGGTGGGCGTTTGAGAGTAGGAAGGACTTGGCGAGTAGCTGGGGCTCGGTGAATAGCTGCCGCTGTTCGTTGGACTAGAGCTCGGGCTGGATGTGCTCGTTGAACTCGAACCACCACCGGAGGAAGAACCGCCACCCGAACCAGCGGCCACGCCGGTGTAGGAGTACTGGGCCTGGCCATTGGCAACCTCCCCAGTTTCAGCGAATGTGCCTACAAACGTTGCCGTCAGGTCCTGCTGCCCTTCGGCCGCAACCCCTTCTCGGGTGCACGTGAACTCAGTGACCAAGTTTCCAAAATCGTCTTCCTTGGCGTCGGGTCCACCCATGACTACCGACTCGGGGCACTCCGCTCTGCCTTCATCATCGGAAACCTGTAGGTCGACAAGCTCACCGGCATCGAGCTCGGACTGTAGCTTCATCTTGTACTTGACGGTCATGGCGCTACCCGTGGGGATTTGCTCCCCCGAACTGGCGCCGTTGACCTTAGCTGTCATAGCCGCCGTGGCTTGTGAGGTGTTTACTGTGGCTGGCTGTTCCTCTGAACAGGCCGCCAAGGCCAGCACCAGGGCGCCACCGAGGGCCAAGCCCGTCAGGGTGCGGTTTCGTCGTCTGGGAGAAGATGAGCGTTTTGACATGTTGGGGAGTCTAGCCTTATCCGGCCCACCTTGACTGTCCGAGTGACACCGGTCGGCCCAGCGTTGCGCGCTGACGTTGCTGCACTAGCGCTGCCTGGTATTCCCTGGCGAGCAGCCTGCCAGTGTGGGTCGATCCGCCGTAGCTAGGCAGCGACCGGCCCAAAAAGGTGGAGCGGCCATCGCGGACCGCGATTCCCACAGGCCTTAGAGCAGCAACAGACCGCCGATGATCAGCAGGCCCAGCACGGTGCTGGCCCCAATCATCAGGTAGGTCCGCAGGCGCTGCTTCTTGGGCTTGGGGCGTCCGATCGGGTCCTTGCCTACTGACCAGTTGATCTTCAGTCCGGCCACCTTGGTCGCTTCCGGCGGTGCCGCCCAACCACCGGGCGCGGTGGCTTGGTCTGCTTTGAAGCGCAGATAGCGGTTGCGCACCAGTTCTAGGTTGGTGCGCGTGTTCACCAAGTCCAGCCGTTGATTGTTGGCGGTGATCGACGTGGCCGCCAACTCAGATTCGGGGGTATCTCCGGTGATGGTGAACGGGGCCAGATCACCATAGTGCAGCGCCAAGACCGCCGAGTTAGGATCCGCCATTTCGTGGGCGGCCCGGCGCAGCACGAAGGCCACTCCGGCTTCGCCTAGGCAGACTCGACCCGACACTTGCTGGGGGGCTGACCCCGCCGTTCGATCCAACCAGTATTGGCCGTTGGATTCGAAGTTCTCATCGACACTTCCCACCCGCACTTCAGCGAGCAGGACCATCACGGTTTCGTCCGAAACACCCGGGGAGTGGTTGTGGGAGTGGTCTTCATCCCAACTGTTCAGCAGCATGGTGTAGGCAGCCGTGACGGCTTGGAACTCTGCGGCCGCCGCGGGATCGGGATTTCGATCAGGGTGCAGTTGCAGCGCCAGGGCGCGGTAGGCCGCCTTGATCTGCGGCAACGTCGCGGTGCGGCTCACACCGAGGCGTCGATAGGCGCTGTCTGACTGCGGCATTCGGGCTCCTGGAACGACCACGGACTATCGATTTCTTCGCTCAAGGTTACAGCCGCAGGCCATTTGGCCCGAAACACAACGGCGGATTTTCGCCCTAGGGGGATCGTGCGGGGCGGCGCTGGCGCCGCTGCGTTCCAAACACCATCGACCCCACCGGCAATAATCGGCCACGTCGGGCGAATCTGCGTAGACTACCGGGTTAATGAAGACACGGACAGAAGCCGCCACAGACGTGGCGCCTTGGATCGGATTGTCCTTTGTCCTGCTCTCATTCGTGTTTCGGCTCATCAACGCAGTGGTCACCACCAGCGAGCTTCCGGTATTTCAGACCGAGTTTGGGATCTCCAGTGCGGACGCCGAACTGACGCTCACCCTCTTCCTAGCGATTGCCGGTGCGCTGATTGTTCCGATCGGGATGCTGGCTGACCGGTACGGCCGTGTCACGGTTTTCACCTACGGCACTGTGACCATGATCGTGGCCAACGTGATCACCGCCCTATCACCAAACTTCACCATTCTGTTGGCTTCCCGAGTGCTAGAGGCGATCGCGTTCCCGGCCATGGGGGTGGCCAGTCTGGCGCTGGTGGTGGGAGCTTTCTCCGATCAAAGGCGAAAAGCCCTAGCGATCTCCTTCTATGGCGCCTCCTATGGGTTGGGGCTAACACTGGCTGTTGTGTTGGGTGGTTTCTTCACCACTGACGTCTCTTGGCGCTGGTCCTTCGCCATGAATGTCCCGGTGCTGATCGTGGCCTTGATTGGCGTTCGGCGCTCCTTCACCAGCAAGGCAGACAGGCATCCGGGCCGCCCGATCGACTGGGCCGGTGGCATTTTCCTGCTGGGCATCCTGACCACCCTCCTCATCGCTCTGGATCAGGGACCAACCTCGGGTTGGGATGGGTTGGCCGGCGTCCTCATCCTGGCCTGCCTGATCTTCGCTGTGACACTCGTGGCGCAGCAACGCTGGGCAGCAGGCCGCGGCAAGCCCGCGATCTTCGATGCTCAGGTCATGGACACACCAGGCTTTAGGCCCGCAATCACGGTGGGGTTCTTGATGATGTTCGGCGGATTTGCCGTCGTCACGGTGGTGCCCATCTTGTGGGTCTTGACCCAAGACTCATCACCGATCCAAGTCGGGTTGGGTTTGTCGACCTTGGGAATCGGTTGGATGGCCGGTGCGCTGCTGTCAGTCAGGATGGGGCGACGCTACGGCGCCCGCAAGTCGGTGATCAGTGGCCTAATACTGGCAGCAGCCGGTCTGGCGGCCACCGCACTAATCGGGGTCCCATCGGAATCGCTGGTGACAACGGCTCCCTGCCTAGCGCTGCTCGGGATCGGGATGGGGATCGCTTACGCCCGGATAAACGAGGCCGGGCTGCAGCGAATGCCCGAGACGCATACCAGCCAGGGGTCGGGACTCTTGATTGGGTTTCGATTGATCGGCGGCGGATTGGGGTCGGCGTTGTTAGCGCAGTTCTTGCTACTGACCGCCACGAACGCTGCGGAGAAGGCGATCACCTCCGACGCCGCCCTGTCCAGCGCGCAGCAACAGGAGTTGACCCAAACCATCGGAGCTATCGGCCGGGGCCGGTACGGCTCACTGTTCACCGATGAGTTGAAGCCCACCTTGGAGTCCGCGACGGTAGACATCAC
>JAHZKU010000145.1 GCA_022600255.1 Actinomycetes bacterium
ATGCGCGCAGAAGTTGTTGTACAGCAGTCCGCGAAAGTGAGCCGAAGCGAGCAACGCACCGGCCGCGCGTTCACGTGGGTGCGCAAGCAACTCTTGCAGTCAGCGCCCGCCATGTATCAGCGACAACTCGAACGATTCCCTACCCAGCAGAATTAGTGGGCGATCAGCGTAGAAATCGGACGAAAACAACATTCTGCTCACGGCTTCGGGCGCTGGGAGCGGGATTCGGGGTAGGGGATGCGAACATGAGCAGATGAAGTCTGGCGGACGGGTCGCGCTAATGGTGGGTGCCACCTTGGTGTTCACGGCCTGCGCCGTGTCCGTGGCCCCGCCAGAATCATCTGACCCCGCACCGGATACCCAGTCCCAAGCACAAGTCCCGGCTACGGCCGAACCCGACCAGTCATCGTCGGGGGCGCCTGTCGAGGCCCCCAGGGCCGATCCCAGCGAGAAAGCCAGCCCACGCGCTGGGGCGGCAGCGCGGCGCGCGGCTGCTGCCAAGGCCGCTGCAGAAACCACGGCACAGCAGGACCCCTTCGCCGAGCGCGATGGGAAGCAGAAGGTCATCTATCTAACTTTCGATGATGGTCCTTGGACCCCCTACACCGAAGAGATCCTGGCCATCTTGCGTGAACACAAAGCAAAGGCGACCTTCTTTGTGGTCGGCGATATGGCGCAGCACCGACCAGATTTGGTCAAACGTATTCATCGCGAAGGGCACGCCCTCGGCAACCACACTCAGGGGCATCCGGATCTGACCAAGCTCACCCCTGACGAGGTGCGCGCGCAGATTAGCGCGCCCGCCACGTCCGTTGGCAAGCACTTGGGCCCATGTATGCGGCCGCCTTATGGCGCCATCAACAAGGAGATCCGCGCGATTTCTCGCGATCTGGGCTACACACCCGTTCGCTGGAACGTGCATGTGGATGATTGGGAGAAACCCTCTGCCGCGAAGATGGTGGCAGAGATGAAGGACGCCACCGCGGACGGTCTGAACCTGCTCTTGCACGACGGTGGTGGCGAACGAAGCAACACCGTGGCAGCGGTGCGGGAGATCGTGCCGTACTGGGTGAAGCAGGGATATCAACTGCAGACACTCCCAATCTGCCGCAAGCTCTGACTCACCCGGTCAGGGAGTTGCGACATCGCGGCGCGGCCGCTTGCCAAACGGGGCTTCGCCTGGACGAGAATACGCGGCGGTCTGGGAGGATCACCCTAAGTCATGGCACCCTATAAGGGTGCATTCCGAATTTGAGCTCATCGCGCAAGACGGCACCAAGCTCGTTGCTTGGAAGAACCACAACACGGACGGCCCACCGGTGCTGGTCTGCAACGGGATGGGAGTTCCTCCCGAAGCTTGGCCCCGCCTGTTGGATCCTAGCTGCGAGTATGCCGTCGCCGGATGGAATCACCGTGGCGCCCTAGGATCAGAACGACCGTCGGATCCCAGCCACATCGAGATTGAGCACCATGTCCAAGACGCCGTCGACCTGATGGATGCCATGGGCTGGGATAAAGCCGTTGTCGTCGGCTGGTCGCTCGGGGTGAACGTGGCCTACGAACTGGCCGCTATGCACCCCGAACGGGTCAGCGGCCTGCTTGGGATTGCTGGCGTACCCGGCGGCACCTTCGACACCCTATTCGCTCCGCAGTTTGTTCCCCGTTTTGTCCGCAAACCGCTCGGCCTTGGGGTCGTCAAGGCGGGTCGGGCCCTAGCACCGGGCCTGAACTTCCTGGCCCGCACCGTTCCGACCGGACGGCCGTTCGCCGAGGTCTTGCGCCACACCGGATTCGTGTTGCCCCACGCAGACCACGAGGTCATTTCGCAGTGGGCCACGTCCATGGTGAAGCAGGACTTCGAGTGGTACTTCGAACTGGCAATCGCACTGGCCAAACACGAAGAGTTTGATGCCTCATTTATCGAATGCCCCGTGACGGTGGTTGCCGGTTCCCTAGACATGCTGACCTCTGGTGGAGATGTATTGCGGGCAGCCTCCCGGATTCGACATGCCGAAGTGCATCGTCTTCCCGGTACTCACTGCCTACCACTGGAGTTCCCCGACCAGATTCAAGAGATGCTCCAAGACTTGTATGCGCGGGCATCCTGGCGGGAGGCCTTGGCCGAGGCACGCGACGCAGCGGGTGTCGCAGCCGATCCCATCACCGACGGCGATATCTCCGATGCCTTCGCGCAGGAGGAGGAAGAATATCTCCATCTGCAGGATCCCGACTTTGTGCGCGGGTGACCTTGGGGTCACAACCCCCAAAGCTCACTAACCAAGAGGAGGGCTAGATTCAACCCGTCGATGTCGCCAAGAATCCGCTTGATCCGCCGGACCCACGGTTGGCTGTGATCGCGGATCGCGTCTGGGTGTGGGGCTCGCTGATCGCTGGTGCGATCGCCGTCCTATTTTTGGCCTTCCGCTGGTTACCGCCATTCGCTGCACTGGTCCCGGACAGGTGGGAGTTACTAACCGGTCGGCTCGCGATAACAATTGTGCTGCTCACCTTGGCGTTACTCATCTTGCGAACGAAGCGGCCCCGCCTCTCGGTCATCCCGGCAGCCCTCGTGCTCCTTGTGGCAGCAACGGCGTTGATCGGGCACCTGCTAGACCAACCGCGCCTGATCGAGGACATCCTGATCCGGTTGCCGGGCGGTGCGGTGGGCGGATCGCCAGGTGACGTAATCTCCATCCAGTCTGCAGTCTGGATCGCGCTCTTGGCCAGCATGATCTTGCTGAACCAACTCACCGGTGCAGATGCGCTGGTTTCCCTCCTCGGAATCGTACTGACGATGGCCACCCTCGTCCTGCTCAGCGGGCACCTCTTCAATACCCTCGACCCAGCCACCACCCCTCGCAATGTATTGAATGCCTGGCAGGCAAGTATGGCGTTCCTATTCCTACTGATGGGTTGGTCTGGTTTCTACTCCCTCACGGGCAGATGGGACCGACTCATCAGCACCGGCCCAGCCGGAGAGACACTGCGCAGCGCGACGCTAGCCGCACTCACGGTGCCGGTGGGGGTCGCAACTTTCCTGAATCTGGCCATCGGGCAGGAATGGCTCACCCCGCAGTCGGCCTTCGCCGCCCTAGCGGGGCTGATCGCTGGCGTGGGCGTTGTGGTCGCGGCACTGGTGTCTCGGCGCCTCGCCCAAACGCTCACAACGGCGCAGACCGATTCGGCAACCCAACTCTGGAATGCTGCGGGCTTCAGCGAAGTCGGCGGCCAGTTGATGGCCGCCGCGCGGCGGCGCGAGGAGTCGGTGGCTGTCGCTCTGCTGGACCTCAACGGCTTGAAGACAGTCAATGACCAGTTCGGTCACCGAGAAGGTACCCGCCTGATCACGACCTTTGCCAACCTGTTGCACACGACAGTCCGGTCGGAGGACTTGGTGGCCAGGGTGGGAGGGGACGAGTTCGCCGTGATCGTGTCTGGAGACCCATCGGCAACACCGTCCGTGTTCGAACGGTTGCACACCAAGGTGGCTGACTGGAATCGGACGCGTGCAACAGCATGGCAGATCGACTACGCAATCGGATTGGCGGTGAGCCAGCCTGGATCAGGGGAATCCTTGGACTCCCTACTGTCGCGCGCCGACGCCGCTATGTACGAAGACAAGCGGCGCGGGAAACGAGAGCACCGGCCGGGCCATACACATCCGTCTGCTGAGCAATCCTGAAGTTCGCCAAGATCGAACTAGGAACTTGCTGCGGCGCAGCATAGAGTTTGCCTATGCATGTTCCTCCCCGCCGAATTGGTGGCCGTGGCCTAGAAGTTGGTGCCATCGGCCTTGGCTGCATGTCCATGACGGGTGTGTACGACGTTGACCAGCGGCAGGACGAACGTTCCGAGGCAACCATCGCCAGAGCAGTGGACCTTGGTGCCACCTTGGTCGACACCGCAGACGCGTATGGGCCTTTCACGAACGAATTGCTGGTCGGTCGAGCGTTGGCGACCCGAGGACGCCAAGCAGTCCTCAGCACCAAAGTTGGTTTGGTGGGCCGCTCGGACGGCGCTGTCCTGCGAAACGCGCGGCCAGACCACATCCGCACCGCGGCCGACGCAAGTCTGCGCCGACTCCAGGCGGAGCAAATCGACCTGTATATCCTGCACGCAGTCGATCCGCTGGTTCCCGTCGAGGAGAGCTGGGGTGCGATGGCGCAGGCGGTGCAAGATGGCAAGGTTCGTTCACTTGGCATCATGACGGAGGACATCAGTCTTGTCGCCAAGTTGCAGCAGCTGTTCCCCGTTACCGCCGTCATGGCGGAATACTCATTGTGGTCGCAGCAGAATGACGCCCTAGTTCGTTGGTGTGGCCAACGCGGCATCGGGGTACTGGCAAAGAGTCCGGCTGGTCGCGGCTTCCTGACCGGGACGCTGAAGCCCGGACGTCGATTCGCTTGGACTGACCTGCGCTCCAAACTCGGGCAGTTCAGCGCCGAATCCCTAGAGGCGAACACAGTGTGGGTTGACCTACTGCGCGCTGTCGGTAAACGCCACCGGGCCAGTCCTGGACAGATTGCCCTAGCGTGGGTGTTGGCGCAGGGAGAACACGTAGTCCCGCTCACCGGAACAAAACGCCCCGATCACTTGGATGAGAATCTCCGGGCCAGTGAGATCGAGCTTAGTGCGCTGGACCTGCGGCAACTGGCCGGTGAGGATGTCACCGAGGAACTGGCGGCAGCCACCGCCGAAAGTGGCAACTGAGGCCCTCCCACTGCTGCGGCTAGGCCACATTGGTGACGTCCCCTAGCCAACGCTGCTTCTGATGCGAAACTGAACGGGGGTGGTGATCTCATGTGGCTGGTGCCGATCATGCTAGCCGGCGCCATCCTAGCTCCGGCAAACGTCTCCGGCCCAGTCCCCGGCGACGAACTTCATATCCAGTTCACCGGCCCTCTCACCATCCCTGGCTCAGCCAATGTGATTGAGATCGACGCAGACGAAGCAAGGAAGCGGCAGGTGCGCAAGATCAGAGTTGGCGGTCGCGTGGCAGTTTGTTACGTCAGCGCCGGATCGTTGGAAGACTATCGCGCGGACGCCGACAGTTTCTCGGCTCGACTTGTTGGCCGAAAACTGGACGGCTGGCCTAGGGAGCGATGGCTAGATGTCAGAGAACGAAAAGTGCTGCGCCCGCTGCTAGAACGCCGCACGAAACGGTGTGCGAAGAAGGGCTTCGATGCCATTGAGTTCGACAACGTGGACGGGTACCAAAACAGCACGGGCTTCAAGATCAAGCGCCGCCACCAGATCAAATACAACAAGATGTTGTCTCGGTTGGCCAACAAAGCCGGCCTGTCACCGGGCCTCAAGAATGCCATGGGCCTGGTCAAACCCTTGTCCAAACACTTCGATTGGGCGCTCAACGAGGAGTGCGTCACCTATGCAGAATGCTCGGCCTACCGACACTTCCGCAAACGCGACAAGGCCGTCTTCATTATCGAATACGGCGATGTCCCGAGGTCGGCGGTCTGTCGCGAAGCCCGGCGGATTGGCGCTACCGCCCAAATCAAACGACTGAAACTATCAGCATGGGCCCTGCACTGCTGAGCGGCTACTTCCTGCTGCAAGGGTTGGGCTCGCAGGGCTAGGTTGCCAGGTTAGCCTTCGGCGGGCAGCCGCTCTAGGAGCAAGGCGCGCACCCGACCAGCGTCAGCCTGGCCCTTGGTCGCCTTCATGACGGCACCAATGATGGCACCGGCTGCCTGTTGTTTGCCGGACTGAATCTTGGCCACAACTTCGGGCATATTCGCGATCGCTTCATCAATGGCCGCTAGCAGCGCGCCGTCGTCACTGACCAGCTCCAACTTGCGACCCGCCACCACCTCGTCGGCATCGCCCTCGCCAGCCAGGATTCCCTCGAATACCTTTCGGGCGAGCTTGTCATTCAGGGCACCAGACGAAATCAGGTCTTCGACCCGAACGATGTGGTCGATCGTGACGGGCAATTCAGAAAGCCCAACACCCCGGTCATTGGCTTCGCGAGCCAACTCGCCCATCCACCATTTCCTCGCTGCGGCTTGGCTTACACCAGCAGCCACCGTCGCTTCCACCAGTTCCAGTGCACCTGCGTTGATGACGGACTGCATGTCGAAGTCGGAGATTCCCCACTCGGATTGAAGTCGCTTGCGGTGGGCAGCAGGGAGTTCGGGCAATGTGGCCCGCAGTTCCTCCACCCACTCCGGCTGCGCCGAGACGGGCATCAGGTCTGGCTCAGGAAAGTAGCGGTAGTCCTCTGCCTCTTCCTTGGAACGGCCTGGCGAGGTGCTGCCATCATCTTCGTTGAAGTGTCTGGTCTCCTGCTTCACCTTCTCCCCGGCATCTAGGACAGCCGCTTGCCGCCGAATCTCGTAGCGCAGCGCGCGCTCCACGGAGCGAAGCGAGTTGACGTTCTTGGTCTCCGAACGTGTCCCCAAGGGGCCATCAGGCGGCGCCAACGAGACGTTCGCATCACAGCGCAGTGAGCCCTGCTCCATCCGGACATCGGAAACCCCCAGTGAACGCATCAAGTCGCGCAGTTGAGAGACATAAGCCTTGCCCACTTCTGGAGCCAAGGCGCCAGTGCCCGGGACAATCTTGGTGACGATCTCAACCAACGGAATGCCGGCGCGGTTGTAATCCACCAGCGAGTAGTCTGCACCGTGGATTCGACCCGTAGCTCCCCCGGTGTGCGTGAGCTTGCCGGTGTCCTCCTCCATATGGACTCGTTCAATTTCAACTCGGACCGTTTCCACGCCGTCCGACGTTGGCACCTCGACATCCAGATAGCCGTCGATTGCGATCGGCTCGTCATACTGACTGATCTGATAGTCCTTGGGCATGTCTGGGTAGAAATAGTTCTTGCGGGCGAAACGACAGTTTTCCACGATGGTGCAGTTCAAGGCCAGCCCCATCCGGATCGTGGACTCCACCGCCGTGGCGTTGACGACCGGCAACGACCCTGGCAGCGCCAAACACACCGGACACACCTGGGTGTTTGCCGGAGCCCCAAATGCCGTCGGACAACCACAAAACATCTTGGAGGCCGTACCGAGTTCGACGTGAACTTCGAGCCCGAGGGTCGGCTCATATCGAGCGACGGCGTCGTCGTAAGGAACCAATGCTGGTGTCACTTTGGTGTTCACTGCGGAGCCTCCTCAATCAACGGATGACCCCAACGATCTTCTAGGGCCGCTTCCACGGCGGCACCCACGTTGTAGAGCCGATCATCCAACCGCGGTGGCGCGATAACCTGCAGGCCCACCGGCAAGCCGTCCTCCGGAGCCAGACCGATCGGCATCGACAGGGCACCGTTCCCGGCCAGATTGACGGGGATTGTCGCGATGTCGTTCAGATACATGGCCAACGGATCATCGACCTTCTCGCCGATGGGGAAAGCGGTGGTCGGGCAGGTTGGAGAGATCAACACGTCACAGTCGGCGAAAGCAGCGGCGAAGTCCCTCTGCACCAGCGTGCGCACCTTCTGGGCCTGGCCGTAGAACTCATCGTAGTAGCCGGACGACAGCGCGTAGGTCCCCAACATGATGCGGCGCTTGACCTCCGGGCCAAACCCGCCTTCGCGGGTCCGGGCCATGACCTCCTCGACGTTCGCCTCGCCATCGTCCCCGAGTCGGATCCCATATCGCATGCCGTCGAAGCGAGCCAAATTGGAGGAGGCCTCGCTAGGCAGGATCAGGTAGTAGGCACCTAGGGCATAGGTGAAGTTGGGGCAAGAGACCTCGCGAACGTCGGCCCCTAGAGCGGTCAGCAGCTCCACGACTTCGCTGAACCGTTGCCGAACGCCAGCCTGATAGCCGGGCCCGTTCAGTTCTTTGACTAATCCGACTTTAAGTCCTCGCACATCCGCAGTTCGGGCGGCCTTCACGACATCAGGCACCGGGCCGGGCAGTGACGTTGAGTCGCGCGGATCGTGTCCCGCAATCACTTCGTGCAGCAGGGCGGCATCCATGACCGACCGGGCGCACGGCCCCGCCTGATCAAGGGAGGAGGCCAAGGCCACCAAGCCATAGCGTGACACGGCACCGTACGTTGGCTTAACACCCACCGTCCCCGTCACAGCGGCCGGTTGGCGGATCGAGCCCCCGGTGTCCGTCCCGATGGCGAGCGGTGCCTCAAATCCGGCCACCGCCGCTGCAGACCCACCACCACTGCCACCGGGGATGCGGTCGTGATCCCACGGGTTGCGGGTTGGGCCGTATGCGGAGTACTCGGTGGAGGATCCCATGGCGAATTCGTCCATGTTCGTCTTACCGAGGACGGGCAGGCCGACCTCACGGAGCCTGCTCACCACAGTGGCGTCGTAAGGTGGGCGCCAGTTCTCCAGGATCTTCGAACCAACGGTGGTTGGCACGCCGCGCATGGCCATGACGTCTTTCAGGGCGATCGGGACACCGGCGAGGGCGGGGAGTTCTTCACCGGCATCGCGGCGGCGATCCACGGATGCTGCCGTTGCCAACGCGCCCTCCGCGTCGACGTACAAAAAGGCGTGCAGTTGCGGATCGACTTCAGCGATGCGATCCAAGCATGCCTGGGTCGCTTCCACCGAACTCATTTGTTTGCCCGCGAGTTCGGCCGCCAATGTGGCCGCGCTCAGCCGGGTGATATCGGCCGTCACGAGGGTTCCTCCTCAAGGATGCGGGGAACCCGAAACCGGTCGTCCTGAGCGGCGGGCGCCCCGGACAACGCGTCCTCCCGGGACAGTCCAGGTCGCACCTCGTCTGGACGAAAAACGTTCGTCATGACGATGGGATGAGACGTAGCCGGCACATCCCGAGCCGCAACTTCTCCCACCTGCGCTACTGCGGCCAGGATCACGTTGAGTTGTTCGTTGTAATGATCCAGCTCGTCCGGGCTCAGATCCAATCGGGCGAGCTGCGCTAAGTGCGCAACCTGTTCTCGGGTTAGGTCAGCCATTCCTCAATACTAGGGGTCCGCAGCACAATATGTTTCCACGGCCACCTGGCCGGGTCCCGGCCGGACGGACCGCTTATCCGCGGACCTTGCCGAACACTTGGCCGATCTTGTAGAGCTTTCCGATCTGGGAAACGTGCACGTCGATGTCGTTGCGCTCGAATAACATGATCATGTCCGACCCACCAAACAGGAAGTTGCCGAACTCGTCGCCCTTGTTGACGTAGTCGCCCTTGTCGACCGTGAGGTTGACTGAAGAGATCACGTCCATTCCGATGGGCAGCATTCCCACCAAGCCAATCGGGGAATCAATCACCATGAAGCCGCGCTCTTGGCGGAACTGGTACCCGGTCTTGTCTGAGGCCGATAGGTGACCCTCGGCGTCCTTGCTCACCGCTGCGTAAACCTCGCCTGACAGGATTTCCTTGTCTAGGATCCTGCCCCGCACGGGAACGTGATAGCGATGGTAGGTCAGCACAGACAGGTAACTGTGGGTGAACAGTCCGTCCTTGAATCGGTCAGCGTACTTGCTCCGCTTCAACAGATCCTGGATCGAGTACGTGTTGCCCTTAGACACCGTCACTGTGTCGGTGTCCGAAACCGACCAGGAACCTTGGAACACACTGTCTGCCGGCACGGTGATGACGCGATCGTCACACATGTTCTGGTGGATCTGATCAGTATCCTCTTCCGGATTCGGAGCCAGCCCCGTGCTGGGGTTGTCGTAAGCCATCGTTTTCGCGCCGATCGGTCGTTTTCCTGAACGGACGAACCGGGAAAAGAACGTGTTCCAGTTGTTGAACCCACCGGGTGGAATATGGAAGTTCTCGATTCGGAAGCCGGGATCGTTGAGGAACGAATCAAGGTTGTTTGCAGATCTTGGCGTATTCAGGAAGGAGCCGTACATCTCCGAGTAGACAATCAGCCACAGCCGCACCCGAGCGTACTGGGGATCATTTTGGATCTTGTTCCCGCGCTGGCTGATGATGTAGTAGATGCCGTGGAACAGGTCACTGAACTGACCCTGAGTGGGTGTGGCGGTCAGCAACTTGGTTAGGTAGTCGTAGAGGTCATCAAGATTGACCAACGGGGTATCGCGATAGGGCGGAGTCCAGTCCGCAGCCGATATGCAGGCTTGTAGCTCGGCCTTGGCGGTGGGGTCGTCGTCGAGGATGGTCCGTAGGCGGGCGACTACGCTCGCGATCTCGGTCATCTGGTTTCGCTCCTATTTCGTGGGCGGCTAATTCGGCCGGAACGCCTTCGGTCTTTCTTCCGGAGGCCATCGGCAGGGTACTAACACCTCTTGTCTACTAAACCCGGCCTGAGAACGCGAGGAATGCGCTGCGATACCCCTCGAAAAGGACGAAACGGGCAGGTGTGCTGCTGCATTGTTTGTGACTAGGGCAGGAGCGAAGAGCCTCGGTTCGGCGCGCATCGCAACCACCTGGGCTGTTGAGATAGGAGGGTGGATGCATTCCGTACCCAGGTGGCCTGGCATTTCGGTCACACAGCGGTTCAGGTTGCTATCTGCGTGTTCTTCCTGGCAGGGCTAGCTCTCGGCCCACCCCTGGCTAGGCGGCTGGGTTGGCGACCAAGCGGCACTGTTTTGGCCATCTGGGGACTCGGGGGTGCGCTCAGCGTCACATTCATTAGCCGGATTGGTCGTCACGACTTCGTGCTAGATCCGGCCACGGTCGGGCAATGCTTGTCGGGTCTTTCCAAGCCGTGGCTCTCCCCCGACTCGGTCCTGAACCTAGTGATGCTGCTTCCCCTGGGGGCCGGTTTAATGCTGGCCAGTCGCCGCTACAGCGTGGCCATTACTGGCGTGGTGGCGCTGGCTGTTTGGATCGAACTCAGCCAAGGGCTCTCCGGCCTCGGTGCCTGCGAGCGAGGAGACATCGTGCGCAACACCATCGGAGGCCTTGTGGGGCTCGCCTTGGTGCGACTCTTTCAGCGACCGGAATCCGACGATTCGTCTCGCTTGCGCACGATCCCAGCCCAACTGTCGCACAGGATGCCCCCATCCACCGGTCCGGCGGACAGCCCGCTCGACGCAACACCGCAGCTACCGAAACCCAGATCCGCTAGTCCGCCAACACGTGCCCGGTGGAATCAATCTCCTGAAGAGCGTCCGGACCGACTCGGATAAGGACACCAACAATCACCGCAGCCACCAGCATCAGGACGCCGCCGACCAGAAATCCTTGGGTGTAACCCTCGGTCAGCGCACTGGGGAGGGCAGCCTCCCCGAGCGCTGCGTTGGCGGCTAGGAATCCGGCTGCCGTCGTCACGGCGACCGTGTTCATGAGCGCCGTGCCGAGCGAACCGCCGACTTGCTGGCTGGTGTTGATCATGGCACTCGCCACCCCGGCGTCCTCGGTTCCAGCGCCGTGCAAGGCCACGCTGGCAGTGGGAACGAACACAAACGCAATTCCCAGACTCAGTAGCACCATCGGACCCAATAGGTGGGTCACATAACTCGACTCCGGTGTGAGTTGGGCCAGCAGGAACATCCCAGCCGCAGCTGCCAGCAATCCCGGCACCATGAGGTACCGCGGCGCCACGACCGGCATCAACTTGCTGGCCACACCGGCTCCTAGGATGATGCCGACGCTGAAGGGCAGGAACGCTAGTCCCGCAGTCACGGGCGAGTAACCCAGGATGGTTTGCATGTACAGGCCGAGGAACAAGAACATGGCAAACATGCCCGCCCCAACGAACAGCGATGAAAGATATGCACCACCGCGGTTGCGCTCAAGCACCACCCGCAGCGGCAGTAATGGGCTCCTAGAGCGCTTCTCAATCACCACGAACGCCACTAGGAGTACTGCCGCCAACACGAACCAAACCAGTGTTTCCGGCTCTGTCCACGCTGCGGTGTCCTGCAGACCTTCGGGGGCCGCCTTGGTGAACCCGTACACCAAGGCCAGCAGCCCCAGCGTCACCGTGAGCGCTCCCGGAATATCGTAGGTACTCCCCTTCTCGGCTCTCGATTCGCGGATATACCGCACGGCCAAGAAGGCCGCCACGATTGCGATCGGGGTGTTCACGGCCAAACACCAACGCCAAGAGAAGTACTCCGTCAGCAAGCCGCCGGCGAGTAGGCCAATGGCCGCGCCGCCCCCAGCAATCGCGCCAAACACGCCGAACGCTTTGGCCCGCTCTTTCGGGTCGTGGAAAGTGACTGAAATCAAGGCCAACGCGGCCGGTGCCATCAGCGCAGCGAAAACCCCTTGCAGGGCACGCGCAGCGAACAACAATCCTTCGTTGGGCGCCAAGCCTCCGATTAGGGAAGCGACTGCGAAGCCCAGCAATCCCACGATGAACATCCGCTTGCGGCCCAAGTAGTCCGCGATTCGCCCACCCAACAACAGCAGACCGCCAAAAGCCAACGTGTAAGCGGTGACGATCCATTGCACGTTGGCTGCGTCGATCCCCAAGTCTTCTTGAGCACGGGGGATCGCCAGGTTGACGATTGAGGCATCCAGCACGATCATCAATTGCGCCAGCGCTAGGACAAACAGCGCCTTGAAGCGGCGCGGATCCGGTACCTCGGGTGGCAGGATCTCTCCGGCTACTTGATTGGGCAAACCTGGATCGGCGGGTGTGGACTCAGTAGCGGGGTCCCTGGGGGGATCATCAATAGGCACAACCGGCCCAACCAGGCATTTGGCGATTGTATTCCGCAGGGCTTGCGACGAACTCAGAAATGCACTCTGTCGGCGACTCAGCTGGAGCGTTTGACCACCGTCAGCAGAACAGCCGCGTTTTCCGCTGCTCTGAGCGCGTGGCGAGCCGGAGGCACAATCAGCAAGTCCCCGGTGACCCCCGTCCAAGTGTCGTCGCCTGATGTGAGCTCCACCCGGCCGTGCAACACGTGCACCGTGGCTTCACCGGGACTGTCGTGTTCCGCCAACTCTTCCCCGGCCCGTAGCGCAATCAAGGTTTGCCGTAAGGCGTGTTCATGCCCGCCATAAACTGTGGTCGCACTGCGGCCCTGCGGGGCGGCAAGCGCCTGTTCGAGTTGGTTGCGTACCAGTGCAGTTAAGGACTGCTTTTGCATTGTTGTTCCTTTCCATTGCTCTGTTGGCTCCCCGCGACGAATCTGCCGGCTTCCCGGCTCAGAGTCGGGCGGTCGCTGGAGTGGTTACTCAGCTTCTCCGCGGTCTGGACCCTCAGAAAGCAGCACCGCGAAGGCGGGCGCATCCAATACCGGTACGCCTAGGGCTTCTGCTTTGTCCAGCTTGCTGCCGGCGTTTTCCCCTGCCACTAGATAGCTTGTTTTCCTGGAAACCGAGTTTGTGACCTTGCCCCCCCGCGCCAAGACAGCCTCTTTGGCCTGGTCCCTGGTGAGGTCGGGAAGGGTGCCGGTGATGACCAGCGTAAGGCCGGCCAGGGTTGGCGGCCGTTCCGGCGCGGCGGCATCAGCCATCCTGACGCCAGCGGCCGCCCACCGCCCGACGATGGCGCGGTGCCAGTCAACGGCGAACCACTGTTGCACTGATTCGCCGATGATTTGCCCCACGCCATCGGTGGCGGCCAGCTCTTCGACGGTGGCCGCAACGATGGCGGGCAACGTGGTGAAACGGGCGGCCAACGCACGCGCCGCTGTCGGACCAACGTGCCTAATCGACAGACCAACGAGGACCCGCCATAACGGCTGGTCTCTGGCAGTCGCCAACTGCGCCAAAAGGACGTTGGCCCCTGCAGTCAACTCCGGCACGCCGACCGGTGGGGTCCCGGCGCGAATGAAGAAGGGGCACCGACGCAAGTCATCGGCGGTGAGAGAAAACAAGTCCCCTTCATCTTGCAGCAGACCACAATCCAACAGGGCGGCGGCGGCCTTCCATCCCAGCCCTTCGATATCGAATGCCCCGCGAGATCCGATATGGAATACCCGTTCCCGTAACTGCGCGGGACAACTGCGCGTATTGGGGCACCGAATATCGACATCGCCGTCCTTCGCCGGCGCCAACTTGGTGCCGCAACTAGGGCACTGGGTGGGCATCACAAACGGCCGCTCGGTGCCGTCTCTGTCTTCCACCACTGGGCCCAAGACTTCGGGAATCACATCGCCCGCCTTACGCAGAAAGACGGTGTCTCCGATCAGCACGGCCTTGCGCACGACTTCCTCTTGGTTGTGCAACGTGGCCATCGAAACGGTCGAACCTGCAACCAGCACCGGTTCCATCACAGCGTACGGAGTGACACGGCCAGTTCGACCCACGTTGACGGCGATGTCGAGTAGCTTCGTCGTGACAACCTCGGGGGGGTACTTGTAGGCCATCGCCCAGCGCGGCGCTCGCGCCGTGTGGCCGAGTTGCCGCTGAATCCCAACGTCGTTCACTTTCACGACCACGCCGTCGATCTCATGATCAAGATCGTGACGATGTTCTCCGTAGTACGCGATGAAATCCATGACCTGCTCGACGGAATCAGCTACCTGGGTCGTTTCGGCGACTGGTAAACCCCAACTTGCCAGGGCCTCATAGGCGTTCGATTGACTCTCGGGTTGCCACCCGCTGCTCATGCCAATCCCGTGCAGGGTGAGCCTGAGCCGCCCCAACCGGGAGATGGAACGGGCGAGATCGGCTTGGAGCCTGTCGATTCTTGCGGTGCGGCGCGGGGAGTCGTTAGCAGCTGCGGTGGCCTCGGCGAGGTCGTCCTCGCGCCGGTCGATGCGCTGTCGCAGCGAGCCAGCGCCAGCGTTGCGGGCGTTGGCGAATGGCGTGCGCCCGGACTCCGTCATCTCTGCATTCAGCGCCGCGAAATCTGCGCTTGGGAAAAACACCTCGCCACGCACTTCCAGGAGTTCGGGAATGGGTAGCACCCCGGGCTGCAGACGTTTGGGAATCGCGGGAATGAACTGGGCGTTGTAGGTGACGTCTTCTCCGGTGCGACCGTCGCCGCGGGTGGCCATCGTGGAGAGAACCCCGGCACGGTACACGATGTCCACAGCAAGACCGTCGATCTTCAGCTCGCAGACCATCTGCGGCATCTCGGTCAAATCCTTGCCGATTCTGGCAAACCAGGCGGCCATTTCATCCGCTGAGAATGCGTTGTCCAAGCTGAGCATCCGCATCAGGTGTTCCACGGGAGCGAACATCTCGGCGCGCGCGCCGCCCAAGGTCTGGGTCGGCGAATCAGATGTCACGAGGTCGGGAAAAGCCGCCTCCAGCTGTTGCAGTTCCACAAACAGCACGTCGTAGTCGGCATCGGAGATCGTGGGCCGATCGGACTGGTAGTACTCCTGGCGCGCCGCCTCTATTTGCGTGACCAAATCTGCTCGCCGACGCGCGACGGCCGCCCGCTCCGATTCACTCACCACCCCAGACTGCCACGCTCGCAGCACATTCTCGACACGCTTGGGGCGACCTCCCACGTCGATTCGCCCGACTGTCGGACAAAACCGTTCGCAGACGGCGGACAACGTAAGAGGTTTGTAAGCACCGCGTAAGAGGGCGCAATCCTGTTTCACACCGGCTCGCCAACCGGCGATGTTAGGGGAGTGCGTTTCCATCC
>JAHZKU010000146.1 GCA_022600255.1 Actinomycetes bacterium
TGGTCATCACCGGCGCTGGTAGCGGGATCGGATATGCGCTGACGAAGTTGGCGTTAAGCCGAGGCGCGCAGGTAGCCGCCGTGGATTTGCATCCCGGTGCTCTGGCACAACTGCGCCGCGACATGGGCAGCCCAGCCACCCTCAGCATTCACACCCTTGACATCTCTGATCGCACGGCGGTTGCGGCCCTGCCGGATGAGGTGCTGGCGGCGCACGGCGTGGTGGACGTGCTGATCAACAATGCGGGCATCATCCAACCGTTTCAACGTGTGGAGCAACTCGACTACGACACGATCGACCGCGTGATGAACGTCAACTTCATGGGCACGCTGTACATGGTGAAGGCCTTCCTGCCGCTCTTACGCCAACGCCCGGTGGCTCACATTGCGAACGTATCCAGCATGGGTGGATTCTTTCCGTTCCCAGGCCAAACCGTTTATGGCGCGAGCAAGGCCGCCGTTAAGTTACTGACTGAGGGGCTGTATGCGGAACTGCTCGACACGAACGTCGGTGTGTCCGTGGTGATGCCCGGCGCAGTGGCCACCTCGATCACCGAGAACTCTGGTGTCGCTGCCCCAGACGCCGAAGGGGCCAAGGGATTGCAGCCCACCGAGCCGGAAACGGCCGCACGGGTGATCCTAGACGGCATTGCCGGGAACAAACTGCACGTCTACGTGGGCAACGATTCCCGAGCGATGAGCTTGGCGATCAAGCTGGCCCCCAAACAGGCCACCAAGCTGGTGCAGAAGCAGATGAAGGGCTTGATCGAAACGCCGGAGTCGACCTGACTGTGGCCGAGGCGTTCCTGGGGAGGCCCCCGCACCGTCCGAACGTCAGCAGTCCCGGCCAGTCAGTTCGATGAACTTCGATACCCGCCAGCCGTCCGGCGTGCTGGTGACCACTAACCGGATCAGCCGACGCACGTCCGTGGTGGGGATCGGTTCCTGGCTATCTGCGTCCATCGTCCAAGCATCAGATGGGTCGCGGCACACGTCGACGTAGAAGTCAGTTCCCTTGGGTTTACTCTTGACGACCTCGGTCTGCCAATCGCCCATCAGCTTGGTGTTGCGGGCCCGGTAAGCATCCACATAGCCCTCGAGTAGCCAGGCCTCGGTCTCGGTGGCCACGTCACTGACACCCGTCAAGGTGCCATCTTCACCCCAGCCCGACTGCGGATCCCGCGTCGCAGTGTCGGCGAAAGCGAAATAGTTCAGCGCTGCAGAAACGACCGGATCTTGGCTCGTGTCAGCTTCGGTGGTGGCATCACGCGCCTGCTGCGCCACATTGGAATCCTCAGTGTTGTTCGGGAAAGCGACCCACAGGCCTACCCCGATCAAGGCCACCATCGAAACCACGATGACTATCCTGCGTGCGTCCACCTCATCACCCTAACCGCAGCGGTGCGGACAGCGCGCGACCCCAACAAATCTCGGCAGGTAGGAATCTTCCTTGGTCCAATCATCGCGATCAGCAGCGATCACAAGAGACATTCTCAGGCACCCCCTTGCACGACGGATACCAGAACATACCGAGGCCCTAGTACTTCCCGCGATGTCACGAGCGTCAACCTGGCATACGACGGTGCAGCAATCACGCTGACTTTCGTCACGTCCACCGCACCAGGATTGGGCGACTTGTTCCAAGGCTGGGAGCAAGAGCCACCGATTCCGGACAATGAGTGGCGCGACTGGAACGCCGCCATTTCATCCCTCGACGTCCGCGGATGAAACAAACCCCGCACGTGGTCGACCCCCTACCTCCAGCAGGGTGACGAACCCTCGCCGTGAGGTGGTGAGCACCTCAGAGCTGCGGACCCCGTGGACCCGCCCTAAACCGAAAGCCTGGCCAGGGTGAGTTGGAAATCGCCAGCCGGATCGGTCCACTGCCCAACGCTGGCTAGGCCCACCGCCGCCAGTTCCTCGGAGATCGCATCCGGGGCAAACTTGGTGCTGATCTCGGTACGAATGTGATCACCCGGTTGCAGATCCAGATCGACTCCAAGCGCCTGCACACTGGTGGCGTGATCCCGGGTGGCAACTAGCTGCATCTCGATCCGGGAATCCACCGGGTTCCAGATGGCTCGATGTACAAATCCGTCAATATCGAAGTTGGCCTCTAGCTGGTCGTTCATCACGGACAAGGCGTTCAAGTTGAAGGCCGCCGTGATGCCCTGGTTGTCGTTATAAGCGGCCGTCATACGGTCCACAGATTTCACCAAGTCCGCACCAATCAGAAAACTGTCCTGCGGGCCAAGGTGTTGGGCGATGTTTCCGAAGAACTCCGCCCGCTCGGTCGCAGAGAAGTTCCCAATGGTGGAGCCTAGGAACACAATCATGGTGGGGAGTTCGCTGCCCGCATGACCCAGGTGCTCGGTGAAATCTGCCACCAGCCCACGCACCCGCAAACTGGGATACGTGCTGTTGATCGTCTCACCGGCGACCTCCAAGGGTGCGCGCGAACAGTCCAAGGCCGTGAACTCCCGCAGGCCGCCAGACTCCACACCGGACCGTAACAAGATATGCATCTTTTCGGACGTCCCAGAGCCAAGTTCCACCATGTGTTGGGCTTGCGCGAGCGCCAAAATGTCCACCACGTTGTCGGCCAGGATGTTGCGCTCGATTCGGGTTGGGTAGTACTCCGGTAGCCGGGTGATCTGATCGAATAGATCCGAACCAAGCTCGTCGTAGAACCAGACCGGCGGCGTCCATGGTTGCTCGCTGGACAACCCGGTTCGGGTTAGGTCAGCCAGATGCTGGGCCCAATCGGACTCCGGGAGGATTTCGATGATCTCAGTTTGGGTCAAGAATGGAGGGGACACGTTGCCTCACTTGTTGTTGATGACTGGTTGGTTCCGTTGGGTCTTGGTTGTTCGGATTGGTTCAGGTTTGCGCTTGGGCTGGGGTTAGGGTCCCACTGGGGCCGCAGTTCAGGCGTCGCGCGCGAGCCTTAATCCAGCGAACGGCCACTGGGCGGCAGCCGGGTAGAAGTTGCGGTAGGAATCCCGAGAATGCCCCGGCGCAGTGATGCATGCTCCGCCGCGCAGCACCTGTTGGTCCACCATGAACTTTCCGTTGTATTCCCCCACCGCACCGGCTGCCGGTCGGAATCCCGGATAGGCGGTGTAGGGCGATGAGGTCCACTGCCAAACGGCGCCGGAGAACTGCTGTAGATCACCCGAATCGTCTGCGGGAGCCGGATGCAACGCCAGCGTTTCCGCTGCGTTGGAGGAACTGGCCGCCGCAACCTCCCACTCGGCCTCGGTGGGCAACCGCGCCCCCGCCCAGTGCGCGTAGGCATCGGCCTCGTAGTAGTTGACATGCACCACAGGCGCAGCCGGGTCTAGCGGGCCGCTCCCGTGCAGCGTGAAGAGTTGCCAGTTGCCGGGGTCACCATGCCAGTAGAGCGGTGCCTTTGCGTCGTTGTTTTGCACCCAGGCCCAACCATCGCTGAGCCACCACTGCGCATCGCGGTACCCGCCGTCAGTAATAAAATCTGCGAAATCCCCTGCGGTGACAAGGCGATCAGCGATCTGGCAATCAGGCACCAGCACCTGGTGACGCGGAAACTCATTGTCGAAACCAAAGCCATCACCGGAATGGCCGATCGAGGTAATACCGCCGGTGATGTCGTGCCAGTTCATCGGCTTGCTTTGGCGCGGTTCAGATTGCTCAGGTGCGGCGGCATAGGCCGGATGAGTTCGGTTCCTGCTGAGCAGGTGCTTGATATCCATGAGGAGGAGTTCTTGATGCTGCTGCTCATGATTGATGCCAAGTTCCATGACATCGGCCACTTGCTGCGGCAACTCTGCCGGCTGGGTCTTCAAGAAATCCGTGACCGATCGGTCCACCGCTTTGCGGTATTCGCCAACCTGCCTGGCGCTCGGCCGGGTGATCAGCCCCCGGTGCGGTCTGGGTTGTCGCGGACCCACCGCTTCGTAATAAGAGTTGAAGTGGAACTGATAGTCCGGGTTGAAGCTGCGGTAATCCGCTAGCTGGGGCCCGAGGAGGAACTCCTCAAAGAACCAAGTGGTGTGGGCCCGATGCCACTTGGTGGGCGAACAGTCCGGCATGGATTGGGCGGTCTGATCCTCCGGACTGAGCGGCTCAGAAAGCGCTTCGGTCTGCGCACGGATACCCAAGAACCTCGCCAATGCGTGATCGCGATTGGTGGAGAGGTCCCTCGTGCCAGGCGTGACCGGAACGTTCATTGCCTTAAGGATAACCAAAAGATCGGGCAGGTTTCGTGTACGGGTTCACGGATTGGCTAAGCCCGTGCGTCCTCGGGGAGGGGATGACTTGAGCTCACCGACGCTTGGTCTGCGCCCGTTTCTGGTCCCTTTGGAGCCGCAGCACGTGGGGTTCACGGCCCGCCTGGCAAACTCAGTCCGTGATCGCAGGTTGGCACGATCCTTCGACCAACGATGCACCTGCAAGAGACCAAGGCCGCGTGGCCTCAGGATCCGCGGGTGAGGGTCTTCATCGCCGCGAAGGTTGAGGGCGAATCGGTCTTGGGCAGACCATCCCGGCCCACCTCTTGGAGTTCAACCACCTGCAGAATGATCGTGTTGTCATCGGCCACGTAACCGGACTCAACGACAGACTCCCCGTCCGGGGAGAGATGAGCAAGATCTACCCAATCCCACGTCGTGCCACGGACACTAGGGGTGCGCTCGGCGCCATGCATCACTGGATCAGTCCGCGGTAGCCTCGCCGGTCACCCGGCCGGTTTCCTTGCTAAAGCCAAACCAAGAAAGCACCGCAGCTAGCGCCAAGAGCGCTGCACAGATCAACATGGCGCGGCGATAGCCGGGTAACACCGTGGCACCGGCCTCGGCATCGAAGCTGGTCAGGCCGGCGGCCAACGGAACTAGTGCGATGGCGATCAGTCCAGCGATTCGGGCTACCGCATTGTTAACCCCAGATCCAGTACCGCTCGAGGCCACCGGGATGTCCCCCAGCGCGGTGGTCGTTATCGGCGCAACCATAAATGCCAGTCCCAGCGCGAACACGAGCAAGGGCGGCAGCACGTTCACCCAGTAGCTCGCGTCATCGGGCAGGGCCGCCAACCCCAGCGCACCTAGGCAGATCAGGCTTGCCCCCAGCGTGAGTAGGTTTCGGGAGCCGTACTTGGGCAGCAGCCCACCAATCCGGGACGAAAGTAGCGCAAGCACCAGTGTGATCGGGAGTCCCGCGGCCCCAGCAGCCAGCGCTGACCAGCCCAGCCCGATCTGGAACCCGATCGTGAATAGCAGCAGTACGGAGGACAACCCGCCGTAGATGAACAGCGTGATGAAGTTGGCCATGGAAAACGAGCGGATTTTCCATAATGAGGGCGGCAGCATCGGGGGCGGAGTCCGTCGTATCTCACGATGCTGCTCCAACAACCAGAAGCCGTAGAGCACCGCGAGTCCGGCCAGGATACTCGCCGCCGTCAGCCAGCCCGGGATGTTCCTGGCCTCGATCAGGGGCGTCACGATGAGCGCCAATCCCAGGATCGTCAACCCCGCACCAGCAAAGTCGATCTGCTCGCGCAGCGGGGGCAGCGATGCGTTCTTACGCTGATCCACATCCGGGGTTGGAATCCCACGGGCCAGCCAGAGAACAACTGCAGCCAGTGGCAGATTCAATAGGAAAACCCACCGCCAACCACTAGAGCCAGAATCCACCAGCACGCCGCCCACAAACGGGCCCAGGGCTGTCACCAACCCGGCCAGACCAGACCAGGCCCCGATCGCCCGACCACGATCCTGGGGTCGGAATAATGACGACAGCAACGAAAGGCTGCCTGGAATCATCAGCGCCGCTGCCACCCCTTGCAGCGCGCGGGCAACGATGAGGGTGGTGGCGTTGGGTGCCAAGCCACACAGCAGAGACGTCACGGCGAAGCCGCTCACTCCCCACACAAACACGCGCTTGCGGCCCAGAGAGTCTCCCAAAGCCCCACCCACCAGGACCAGCGCACCCAACGTCAGCAGGTAGGCATCCAAGACCCACTGGATGGTGGCGAAACCACCGCCGAGCTCGGCCTCGATTTTGGGTAGGGCCACGTTGACGACCGTGGCGTCTAGGAAGCCGATTCCGCTGGCAACGATTGCCATGGCCAGGACGCGGCGGCCTATCCCTGTGCCAAACGCGATCGTGTTCTCAGACGCCCCTGATTGATCGTCGCTGACCGGATTCGATTGGGACACTGGCCAGACTACGCGTTTGCCACCCGGGCGGCAGACAGGTCAACCGAAGATCCGGGACGTTGGATGTGACAGCGGGCGAACGAGAGAACGGGTGGCAAGACTCTCGATAATGAAATGACAGGGCACTGAGCCATCCTGGACAGCGACCGCAACACCATAAGCGGGGCAGCGACGGTTGGGGATGGCCGTGGCGCGCCTCCGCAGGCACGCCAC
The DNA here is from genome assembly GCA_022600255.1 of Actinomycetes bacterium. Lineage (GTDB taxonomy): Bacteria > Actinomycetota > Actinomycetes > S36-B12 > JAHZKU01. The sequence continues at coordinate 6,404 of JAHZKU010000146.1, forward strand.
GGGCCCCACCATGGTTAGCTGACCTGCTTGATCTGGAAGTTGGGCTTGGCTGACTGGCTCGGCGTGAACATCACATCGCCCCACTTGGAGAACGCCGCGAACCAGCCGTTACTGGATTCTCCGGTCTCGAGCCATTCGTGCAAATAGTTGGATGCAGCACCACACGAGATCTTCTTGGCCTTGATCCGGTACTCGCCTTTGGCGATTGGATCATCATCGATGGTGTCACCCGATGACAACACCTCGAAAGTGCCGTGCTTCTTCCAACACTTCTGGGTCTTCTGCTTAACCTTGGGGGGATTCTTAGCCTTCTTGGTTCGCTTCAAGGCCATCGTGGCACCGCCCTGAACCTCCCACTCCATCACGAGTTTCTTGCTGGTTGATTTGGTGACCATCCAGTTTGGTGCCTCACCCGATTCCAGCCAGCCACGCATCAGTCCGGGCACCATGCCACAAGTGAGTTTCGGATCAATGCCGCGCACCTTCACCTTGTAGCTACCAGCCGGAACCGAAACCCCGTCGATCGTGTCGCCGCTGTGCACCACTTGGAATGTGCCGTCGGTCTTCCAGCATTTGGTGTACTTCGCCCCCGAGTTGTGGCTGTCCGCCTGTGCTGCTGGCATGGCCGCTGCTCCGGCAAAAACCAAACCTACGACTCCCGCTGATGCGATTACTTTTTTCATTGTGTTGTCCCCACACTTTGTTGATCCGCCGTCCGATCGCACGACTCACCTAGGCTATGCCTGGTTTGTGTAGGTGGCGGGAATGCATCACTCGGATGGCCCAACGGAGAACCCACCAATGCGTCGTGCTCGTGCTCAGGCCACGCCCTTAACCACAATCTGATCCCCGGCCTGGAGGAGCACGAACCGGTTCGGGAATCACCGGAATCTCGGTCACACCCACAGTTGATCCCACCTCAGTTGCCGTTCCCGTATTCTCCTGAACGCTACGGGCAATCGGCAACGTGTCGGCCAGCCCACAGCTTTCGTCTAGCCGAAACGCGTGTTAGCGAATGAGCTGAACCGTCCTGCTAACAGCTTTCTCCAGCCCATGCTGGGCGGGGACTTTCACCCGATAGCTCCCGGCACCCACATTGATGGTGCGGGTGTCCTTGGTGCCCGTGGTCCGGCGAATCTTCTTGGTCTTCCATTTGCCGTCGACACGTTTTTGAACTTTGACCTTGTAGTTGCTGGCGGCACTGTTGGGATCCACGTTTACCCTGATTTTGGATTGCCCGTTGGTCGCCGAGGCTTTTACTTTGATTGGCGCCGTTGACTGGTCAAGCTTCTGGAACGCCGCGAGATGTTGTCGGCTGGCCCGCAGCAGGTTATTCAGGACTCCAGCAACATCGTCGGGAAGCGCCATGTCCACAGCCGCTTGCAGATCGGCGATGTCGGTCTTCTCAACCAGCACACCCACAGCCGCAGCTTCTTCCGCAGACGTCAGCACACGTTCGGCGAGCATGTTGTAGGCGGCCTGCAGTTGAGCGTCTGCGAACTCCCCCGGTGCTCCCATTGTGGTTTGGGACGGCAATCCGTAGAGGTCCAGGACTCGGTTGGCCATGGTGAAGTGACGCGTCTCGGATCGGGAGATGTTGGAGAAGGTTTGAATGCCATACGTCTCGTACGCGAGCACGTAGAGGTCGTGAGCCAGCTGCTCCTCTGATGCCAAGAAGATGAGTTGTGTTTCCATCTCTTGGGTTAGGGTTCCCGCCGGTTCGGTGCCCAACATACTCCCCTGCCCAGCCCCGAAGCCCCGCTTTCTCCCTTGACCGACAGACTGGGCCGTGGCGCTGCTCTGCGAGGCGCTCGCGTCGGCCAAGGTCAGTTCGCTCTGCGCCGACCCCGCGGCACATCCGGTCGTTGAAACTGTTAAGGCCGCCGCAACCAATCCTACTGCCACATACCGTGGCCGCATTACTCGTGGCTTGACCCGTTGGGTGCTGGTTTCTTCGGTGTCTGAGGTGTCTATTTCCTTACTCATGATCATCCTTTCAGTAGCCTCAGTTTCACTATCGACCAATACCCCCCCGGGTATAATGAGGATCGTGTTCGGGGACTGTAAAAGTGGGCTTTTTGGGCAGCGATTTCGATTTGCGGCAGCCAATCCACGCCCAGCCGAGCCTGTCAGGGCACCAGGATTCATGCCATTACCCCTTCGCTAGATCCTCCTGCGGGATACCGTTGGGTGTGCAGGTTTGGCAATTGATGCGGAGTCGATGATCCAGCCATGAAGCCGGTTGATCCCCGCCTTTTGAAATGGGCCACGGCCACCCGACGGTTTCTTGTTGCGTCGGTCTTCTTGGCGGTCCTGACCTCGCTGTTGATCATCCTGCAGGCCTGGATGTTGGCCGACGCACTATCGGCGGTGTTCCTAGGCGGTGAAGATCTAGCCCAGATCTGGTCTGACGTTGTTGTTCTGACTGGTGTCATTGTTGCGCGATCGGTGATCGCCTACGGCCTAGAATCACTAGCGTTCCACTCCTCGGCGCAGGCCAAGAGTCAGTTGCGGATGGCAGTCTTGGAACACTCCGTGGCACTTGGCCCCGGGTTCCTCGAGGATCAACAGGCTGGGGATTTGGCACAACTGGCCACCCGCGGGATTGACGCCCTCGATGACTACTTCTCGCGCTACTTGCCGCAGCTCGTCCTCGCGGTCATCATCCCGATCACCGTGGGTGTCGCGATTCTGACCCAAGACTTACTGGCCACGATCATCATTGCCGTCACCTTGCCCCTGATCCCAATCTTCATGATCCTGGTGGGTCTTTACACCCAACGAGAGATCGACAAGCAGTGGCGCACACTCGGCCAACTGTCGGGCCACTTTCTCGACGTGGTCGCCGGCCTGCCCACCCTCAAAGTATTCAACCGTGCCAAGGCACAAGCCCAGACCTTGCGCACTGTGGGAGCCCGCTACCGGCAGGACACCATGCGGGTGCTGCGGGTTTCTTTCCTTAGCTCCATGGTGCTGGAACTGCTGGCCACCATCAGCGTGGCGATCGTGGCCGTAGCCATCGGCCTGCGCCTGGTAAACGGCGACTTGGACCTGCGCACTGCGTTGATCGTCCTGATCCTGGCCCCAGAGGCCTACCTACCGTTGCGGATGGTGGGCACGCACTATCACGCGGCGGCAGACGGGATCGCGGCGTCCGGGCAGTTGTTGGACATCCTGGATATGCCCCTGCCCGAGCAGCCAGACCCGGCAGACAACACACTGACGGTTGCCCAGACCGTTGGCGCCGATATCCAAGTATCCGACGTCACGGTGCAATACCCGGGCCGACCCGTCCCGGCCCTAGACCACGTGTCGGCGCACTTCCCAGGTGGACAGGTCACCGCAATCGCGGGGCCATCAGGTTCTGGGAAGAGCACGCTACTGCAAGTCCTCCTGGGAATCCAGCCCACCGATTCTGGTGCGGCTGAATTCGTAGCGGACGGACAGGTGCAGCCGGTGGCCGCCCTGCCAAGGGATGAGTTCCTGCCCACGGTGGCGTGGTTGCCGCAGTCGCCATTGCTGGTTGAGGGAACCGTGGCACAGAACGTTCGCTTGGGTCGCGAAGCCGCTACCGACGCCGACGTTGCCGCCGCGCTGCAACAAGCGGGATTGGCTCAGAATGCCATCGAAGCGCAGCAATGGGCCCAGCGGCGGTTGGGTGAGCGCGGCGAGGGCCTCTCAGCCGGGCAGGCGCAACGCGTGGCCCTGGCGCGGGTGGCGGTCCGCAACGCTGACTTGGTGTTGTTGGATGAACCCTCAGCGGCCTTGGATCCCGAGACCGAACAGTCGGTCGTGCAGCTGATTGCTGGCCTGAAGGCAGGCGGGGCGACCGTGATCGTGGTCGCACACCGCGAGTCACTGATCGCTGCAGCGGACCACGTCCTCAATCTGTTGCCGACACCGGGTAGTCACGAATCTAAACAAGCCGACCAGGCGGAGGTCATGGCCAACCTGCCGGGGTTGCGCCGATGACCACCCAATCTATGCCAACTCCAGGTGACGCCCAGCCCACCGAGCCAGCCGAGCCAGAACCGGGCTTGGACGACGTTGGTCCTGCTGCTGCGGTGATCACGCCTGGCCAGAAGGGTAATCCCATCTGGCGGGTATTTCGCTCGGCTCAACCCGTGGGCTGGCGGCTGTTACTGGCCGGCGTGCTGGGCGCCCTGGCGATCGGATCTTCGGTCGGTCTCATTGCGACCAGCGCTTTCCTGATTTCCAAGGCCAGCCTGCAACCGCCGGTATTGTGGCTGCAGGTTTCCATCGTGATGGTGCGTGCCTTCGGCATTGGTCGTGGCGTGTTTCGTTATGCCGAA
>JAHZKU010000147.1 GCA_022600255.1 Actinomycetes bacterium
GTGTATCAGCGGGTGGGTGCCGCCAGTGGTAGCAGCAGTTTCGATGATGGCTCGTCTATCCCCGCAACTATCTCCCATACTCAGGTCACTGTGACGGGACCGAACGGCGCTGTTCCCGTGCGATGCGCGAACTGTTCGGGCGGTTACGAAGAACTAACCCTTGGTGGATCGGTGTATACCGCCATCGCCCACTTTGATGCTACTGACGCTGGTAACTACACGGTCTCTGTGAACGGCGACGGTAGCCGGGTGGCCGTGGCGCTGTCCGTTTCGGGAGTGGCTGGGGATGTGCTCGGCTCCTTGGTGCCACTCGTGATTGGCGGGTTCTTGGTCTTCGCGGCCATCATTTGGGCGATCATTCTGGCCGTCACCGGCAGTCGCAAGAAACCGCTGGCAGCGGGGACTCCTGGGCCAACGGGTTACCCGGTGGGTTATCCGGCGACAGTCGATCCGGCGGCCCAGCCGGGCTTAGCTGATCAGCCTGCCCAGACGCCGCCGGTCGAGCCGGCGGTCGAAGTCCCTTCGGCGGTCAACCCGCCGGCGGGTTGGTACCCCAACCCGGACAACCCCGCTGAGAAGCGGTGGTGGACAGGTAGTGGGTGGAGCGACATCGTGGAGAAGGGGCCGTAGTCGGCATTCCGGCGGGTGGGCATGGGCTGGGTCTTAAGCCCATTCTCCGAACAGTTTGAAGACGGCGACGCCGGCCACCGCAACGACTACGGCGAGTCGAATGAGCCGCGACGACACGGACAGCATGGGCCAAGACAGGATCAACAACCAGCCTAGGAAAATGGCGATCAAACCTAGGAAGATCGCCCCTAGCCAAGCCCAGCTACCGCCCAGAATCAGGCCAAGGAACAGGAATAGCGCCAAGCCCACCGGCAGGATCCAGCGTGGCATCGAGTGCATCAGGATCAACGCAGGACCAGTCTTGATCTCAATTCGGCGGCGTAGCCCGGTGGCGGGTGCGGCGGGTGCTTGGCGCGATGGTCGCCCGACTTTCGGTTGGGGCCGATTCGGATTGTTTGCGGCACGGTTTTTCCCGGCCTGCGAAGAACCCCGATTGTTGCGGCGCGACTTGTTGGACACAAAACCTCCTGCAGCGTTTCTCCATCTTCGCCGATCACGTGCTCCACACCAAACTTGCCGGTCTGGCCCGCGCTAGCAGTTCGCAGAATCCGCCGACTGCGACCCGACCAATTTGTCGGTGCGTGACAGCGGCCCGCCCGAGAAACGGTCCGGAGTGCGTCTGGATGATGGAAGCTAGAACAGCGGGAAAACGTCAGTAGGCTGCCAGCACAGCCTAGAAGGAGGCCTCGATGTTGGTGCTCATGCGATTCACAGCGAACTCGCCGTCTGTACAGTCCGCGGAATCGCTGCAGGCGAGGCAAGAGACACTGGTCGGGTCACTCTCCGAGGCGCCCGGTTTCGTAGCAGCTACGCTGGGGCGCTCGCCGGATGTGCCTCAGGAGTGGGTCGTCGCCTCCCGGTGGACAGACGCAGGGTCATTTCGGCGGGGCTTGTCGCGCTATGAGGTGAAGCTGGCCCTAGGCGCGCTCGCTCCCGAGTCGGAAAACTTGACCAGCGTGTTCGAGGTGATCGGTGAGGGAGATGGTTCGGCCTGGCACACGCGCTCTAGCGACCGTGCCTCCGATGCCGAGACGACCGGTCCCGGTGACAATCGCGCTGGCCCTCGCTGGGATGACCGGCCCTAGCCAGCGAGTATCCTAGGCGAAGCCGGCGAATCATCAGTTCCGGAAACCACCGACACCCAGCCGGAGTGGAGCAACCAAAATGTCTGAACGCGTCGACGCCGTGGTCAACCTGTGTAAGCGCCGGGGATTTGTTTTCCCATCCAGTGAAATCTATGGCGGTACCCGGTCTGCCTGGGACTACGGCCCGTTGGGTGTTGAGCTGAAGGAGAACATCCGACAGCAGTGGTGGCAAAACATGGTTCGCGGTCGAGATGACGTGGTCGGGATTGATAGTTCAGTGATCCTGGCCCCCCAGGTTTGGGTGGCATCGGGCCATATTGAGGCGTTCGTTGATCCATTGACCGAATGCAAGAACTGTCATCGTCGCTACCGCCACGACCAGTTGGTAGAGGAATTCGAACACCGCAAAGGTCGTCCCGCCAAAGGGATGGCGGAGATTCCCTGCCCGAACTGCGGCACAAAGGGTGAGTTCACCGAACCGCGCGACTTCAACGGACTCCTGCAGACCCACATTGGGCCATTGGCCGATGAGGGGGCGGTGCACTACCTGCGCCCCGAGACCGCTCAGGGAATCTTCGTCAACTATCTAAACGTCGCGAACAGCGCTCGCATGAAGCCCCCTTTCGGTATCGGGCAAACTGGTAAGTCTTTCCGGAACGAGATCACGCCGGGCAACTTCATCTTCCGAACCCGTGAGTTTGAGCAGATGGAGATGGAGTTCTTCGTCAAGCCTGGCGAGGATGAAACCTGGCACGACTATTGGATTCAGGCACGCGAAGACTGGTACGTCGAGTTGGGCATAAACCCAGAAAACCTGCGTCGACTCGAGCACCCCCAAGACAAGCTGAGCCACTACTCCAAGCGCACGGTTGACCTTGAGTATCGGTTCGAGTTCGCCGGGAGCGAGTGGGCCGAACTCGAGGGAATCGCAAACCGCACCGACTTTGATCTACGAACACATAGCGAACACTCAGGCACCGACCTCTCATTCTTTGATCAGGCCAGCGGGGAACGTTGGATTCCGTACGTCATTGAGCCGGCGGCTGGCCTGACGCGCGCTGTGCTGGCGTTCCTCCTGGACGCCTACGATGTGGATGAGGCCCCCAACACCAAGGGAGGTGTCGACAAGCGCACCGTCATGCGATTCGATCCGCGTCTGGCGCCGGTGAAAGCAGCCGTGTTGCCGCTTTCCCGTAACGAGAAGTTGACGCCGACGGCCAAAGCACTAGCTAGCGGCCTGCGCCAGCGGTGGAACATCGACTTCGACGATGCTGGGGCCATTGGACGCCGCTACCGTCGCAATGATGAGATCGGCACCCCCTATTGCATCACGGTCGACTTCGACACGTTGGACACGGACACGGTCACCATTCGTGACCGGGACACCATGGCGCAAGACCGCATTGCGGTGGACCAGGTGGAAAGGTATCTGCTGGATCGCATTCCAAACTGACCCCCCCACACTTGGCGACGGATCGGGACCTCGTATGACGACTCAGGGCCGATTGCGTAAACATTGTGTGATTCGTCCTTGTCACGTCTGGACCTTTGCCACAAGGTGTGGGCATGCTGACCCTGAAGCGCGGCAATGCCCGTGCCAGCAACCAAGCAAGACATCGGCACAATGGCGAAATGTCGGCTCGGTGTTGGTTGTGGCGGGCTGCAGGGAGGAGGGCTCCAATGACATTGGCAAAGAAGGTGGTCCCTGGGGTAGCTATCGCAGGATTGGCGCTGGTGGTGGCTTTCGGCTTTGATCGGGCCCTTCGGGTGGCCTCGAATCCACTCGCAGCCGGGCCCACTGTGAGTGTGATCGGCGCAGAATCTGTGGGTGATACTTCGGCTGCGCGGGGAGTGCAAGACCAAGTTGTCGGCAAAGCCAGTGTTCAGGTTTTCGCGATTTCGACTAGTATGGACAACGAGGGTGAGATGGAAATCGACACTCTCTCAGGCCGAGCATGATCGGAACACCTGCCTAACTGGGGTGCGATCGAGTTCCGATCCAAAATCTGATTCAGAGCCTGCGCTGGCATCCTCGCCGTGGCTGCGGGCGTTGAGTGATGCACGGTCGGAGTGGACCCGTGTTTTCGTGTCGGTGAAAATCTTGTGAGCAAAGTGGGAGTCAGTGATCGAAACGGAACCAACTGCGTTGCGCGAGCACCAGTTCAAAGCCATGGGCACCACTGCGTCCTTGCTCATGTCGAGGGTCGGATCCGCAGATTTCACTGACGCAACTGCGCTGGTTGAGGATATCCTGCTTCGGATTGGAGAACGCTTCAGCTTGGACAACCGTGAGTCGGAACTGAGCCAGATTCACAACGGTGCAGCGCTGGCAAACGTGAGTGACGAGATGCAACGGGTGTTGGACGGTTGTCGGCTAGTAGAGGCCATGACCGACGGGGCATTCCGGCCGCGCAACGCGGCGGGTGACCCGGATCCCACAGGGTTTGTGACTGGCTGGGCCATCAAACGAGCGGGGGCGGCGCTGACTGACACGGGTGCTACCGACTGGTGTCTAAACGTCGGTGGCGACATCTTGACCTCGGGACTCAACAACCACCGGCCTTGGCATGTAGCGATTCAGAATCCGCAGAAACCGGATGCTGTCGTGGCCGTGCTAGAGGTTTCGGATCTGGCTGTGGCGACTTCCGGGCACTATGCGCGAGAAATCGACGGCCAGGCTACCCCGCACATCTGGGACTCAGAAGGGCAACTGGATGCCAGAATGGGCTCAATGACGGTTGTGGGCCCGGCCGTTGACATTGCTGACGCCCTGGCCACCGGGTGTTGGGCGATGGGTAATGCCGCCTTTGAGGTACTGGAACGCATTCCGGAGTATCACCTGATGAAGGTGGAAGAGGACTCCATCATGGTGTCTGAGGGATTTCCTTACCTGGTGCAGGCATAGCTGCGGCATCGCGGACAAGCCAAAATGGCTCTTTCTCGGCCGGTCTAAGCTTCGGAGGTCAGTTCGAGGCTGGTCTCACAAGGCCCGAGGTCGCGGGTGCCGGTGAATTCGAGTTGCAGCGTGTCGGCGCTTGGCGTGAGATCACCGGTGGGAAGTTCCACAGCAAACTTGCCCGCTGTTGTGGTGCTAACTTCACCGATCTGACTGATCCCGTCTTGATCTTGGAATGACAGCTTTACCTTCTGTCGAAACGGCGTGCGGGAAACCTTCCCTCGCAACATGAGTTGCCCGTCGCGCAACCTGGACCGCAGAGTACATTCGGTCCGAAACCGACTGGCCTTTGGAGCGGCATACTGTTGCGATCCGCAAGAATCCGCGGTCATGAAAGTCTGTTGCATCATCAGCCGGCCAGGTCCACCGCTCGGTGGACAAAACCAATGCCCCTTGCCCAGACCATGGCCGACTTCGTGGTTGATCAGGTACGTGCGATAGTCCGCGAGCTTCTTGAAGTCCGGGGCCCCTTCTAGCCAGCGTTCCTCGTTAATGATCGCCCGGCCGTACATGAAGCAGGAGACAAAACTGGCTGTTTGTCTTGGGAAGCACATACGGTCCACGGAGGATGCTTTGGTCAAACTGACCCGGAACTCCACTGGTCCCTTGGAGACCCGCTGCAGCGCACGGCCTTCACGGTTCCCCCAACTGCGGTGATCCATTAATCGGTCATCAACGGCTTCGGCGAAGTCAGCGGCCGAAATCCCTTTGATACCCTTTTCAACCTCGACAAGGTACTTCTCGACCTTGCCCGGTCCAGATATCCCGCTGCCGTTTGGGGCCACGTGATAGTTGGTACCCCGCGCGGACACCTCTTTGGGCTTGCCTTTATCCGAACTCGGATCAGCTATCAGGTTGACGAGGTCAGGCTGTGCGTCCGAGCTGGCGGTCTCCGCGCTGGCGACTGTTGGCGATTGACCGGCCGGCGGGGCCAGCAATGCTGCTGAGCCGGCGATTGCCACCGCGCCCAACCCCAGAGCCATAAACCGCATTGGTCCACCGTACCGGTGGCGGGTCTGTCGGCGAAATCTCTTCTGCCGATCCAAGGGGTGATCATCCTGTCTAGGAGTGACCGACTCGGCCGCGACTGGTCAAGTGGCGATTTTGCTGACACTTGCTGGGTAGCCGACCATAGAGAACATGCAGCTTCAAGTGGGCACTCAGACGGTCCGTCCGCCGGTGGTGCTGGCCCCGATGGCGGGGATTACCAACGCGGCGTTCCGGCAACTCTGCCGCGAGTACGGGGCGGGCCTGTACGTGTCTGAAATGGTGACCGCCCGGGCTTTTGTGGAGGAAGACCCTAAGACACTACGCATGACCCGGTTCGAGGCCGAAGAGACGCCCCGGTCGTTGCAGTTCTATTCAGTGGATCCCGCAGCGCTTCTTGCTGCGGTACAGCGCGTGGCTACCGAAGATCTTGCCGATCACATCGACCTCAATTTTGGCTGCCCCGTGAAGAAGGTAACGCGCAAGGGCGGCGGTGCTGCATTGCCCTGGAAACGGGACCTGTTCGCAGCCCTCATCGATGCCGCGTTACGCGGTGCGGGCGGTCGCATTCCCGTGACCATCAAGATGCGGGTGGGTATCGACGCTGATCACGAAACGTACCTGGAAGCGGGTCGGACGGCCGCGGAGAAGGGCATCAGCTGGGTGGCGTTGCACGCACGCACAGCGCAGCAGTACTACGGTGGCCAGGCAGATTGGTCCAAGATTGCCCGCCTCACCGAAGCGCTCGCGCCTTACCAGATCCCCGTCCTAGGGAACGGCGACATCTTTTCTGCCGCCGACGCGGTGCGCATGATGGCCGAAACCGGCTGCGATGGCGTCGTTGTTGGTCGGGGCTGTTTGGGGAGGCCGTGGCTTTTCGGCCAACTCGCCGACGCACTCAACGGAAACGAGCCACAACCAGATCCCGATCTGGCCACCGTTGTGGCCACCTATCGTCGTCACGCCGAGCTACTCGTGGAGCATATGGGGCAGCACACCGGCACTCGGGAAATCCGTAAACACCACGCCTGGTACTTCAAGGGTTTTTCGGTGCCCCGGCAAGTGCGTGCCGGGCTTGGCCAGGTTGAGTCCCTAGATCAAGTGGATGAGCAGTTGGCCCAAATCAATCTGGACCAGCAGGCCAATCTCGACATTGCCACGGCGCCGCGCGGCCGCACCAGCAAGGCCCGCGAAGTGGCGCTTCCGGCTGGCTGGTTACGCAGCAGGCAGCTGGACTCAGCTGAGCAGGCGGTCCTAGCACATGCCGAGACCGCGGACAGCGGCGGCTGACCCGCACCCTAGGTTGCGGCAGTTCGGGCGCTCTCGTGCCGGACTGACGAAACCAGCGGCTCTCATGGGAGTTCACCCTGAGTTGCTCCGTCTTTGGTGAAAGAATGGAATCCGGAGCAGGGCCGGAATCGTCCGGTCAGGGAGGGACCAGCAATGAGTGGTGTGCAAATGGCAAGCGATTCGGACGCCGAGGAACAGTCCATCGGGCAGGAGACTTGGGTTTTTCCATTCTCCGCCGGCGACATGTCCATGAAGGACCTCCTCGGAGGCAAGGGTGCCAACCTCGCTGAAATGGCCAGGCTCGGTATTCCAGTACCCCCCGGATTCAACATCACGACCGCGGCCTGCCGCGCCTATCTGACCGGCGGCGCTGAACCCAGTGGGCTTACCGAGCAAATCGACGAACAGTTGCGGGCGTTAGAGGATGTCGTGGGGCGTGGCCTAGGCGATGCCGAGGATCCCCTCTTGGTCTCGGTTCGGTCAGGGGCCAAGTTCTCTATGCCGGGCATGATGGAGACCGTGCTGGATATCGGGCTTAACGATCAGAGTGTGGAAGGGCTGGCGACCCAAGCGGGCGACCCGCACTTTGCCTGGGACTCCTACCGCCGACTCATTCA